>CAIJTV010000576.1:0-12530 GCA_903823635.1 uncultured Planctomycetaceae bacterium | reverse complement strand
GACGAAACATCGCCAATGGTTGACGCACGTTTGCCTGACGGTTCACGATTAAACGCGATCATTCCACCGCTGGCTCTGGATGGACCGTCACTGACCATTCGTCGTTTCGGATCCAATCCGCTGACATTGGAAGATCTGTTGAAGTTTGGAGCGTTTACGCCGGAGATGGTGATGTTTCTTGAAGGAGCCATGAAGGCTCGTCTGAACATCATCATCAGCGGAGGCACTGGTTCTGGAAAAACGACTCTGCTGAATACTCTTTCCAGCTTCATCTCCAACGAAAACCGAATTATTACAATCGAAGATGCTGCGGAAATTCAACTTCAGCAGGAGCACGTGCTGCGGCTGGAAACTCGCCCGCCGAATATCGAAGGAAAAGGGAAAGTCACGGCGACAGACCTCGTGAAGAACGCCCTGCGAATGCGTCCGGACAGAATCATCATCGGTGAATGTCGAGGTGGTGAGGCACTGGACATGCTGCAGGCCATGAATACTGGTCACGACGGATCTCTGACGACAGTTCACTCCAACAATCCTCGTGACGCGATCTCGCGAATTGAAACACTGGTGAACATGAGCGGTTGCGAACTGCCAATGTCCGCAATCCGAAAACAGATTGCGTCGGCTGTCCATTTGATTATTCAGGCGAGTCGACTCCAGGGCGGTCCGCGAAAAGTGACGTACATCACGGAGATCGTCGGTATGGAAGGGGAGACGATTGTGATGCAGGACATCTTCAAGTTTATCCAGGACGGTATTGGCGAAAATGGTAAGGCTTTCGGGCACTTCGAGTCGACTGGAGTTCGTCCTAAATGTATCGAGCAACTGGAAGCCGGCGGAGTTCGGCTGCCAAACGGCCTGTTTGCAGCTCGCGTAATGCGATCACCATAAGAGATCGCGATGGCCTTCGAATGCATTCTTCGAAGGCCGTCCTTTGAATCATTCTGTCCCAACTGCTTCTGCTAATCTGATTCTGTACAAATTGTGACTCTTAACGGACCGCTTCCATGGATCCAAACCTGCTAATCATGATCTCGGCGTTTATCGGCGTGATCGCGCTGGTGTTCGGGGTTGGATTTGCTTTGCAGGGCAAGTCTGATTCCACACTGGAGGCGCGGCTCGCGGCGTTTACAGGGACTGCTCAGCCATCGAAATCCGACATCACCGAAGCGTTGATGCGCGACGGCCTTTCGACGGCACAGGGCATGATTGGGGGAATCATTCGGAAGTTCGGCAAGCTGCCTCTCTTCTTCCGGCAGGCCGATTCGCCAATGAAGATCGATCACTTTCTGATGTTATGTGCTGGTACGGGTGCCTTTGGAGCGATGTTGACCTTGATTGGTCGAGCACCGCTGCCATTGATTCCGGTCGGAGCCATGATGGGTTTTGGTGCTCCATGGATCTGGCTCTGGTGGCGACGCAAGTCGCGCTTCGCAAAATTTGAAAAGCAGTTGTCTGATGCGCTCGACCTCATGTCGCGAGCATTGAAGTCGGGGCACAGTCTGGCTTCAGGACTGAACGTTGTTGCCAGCGAAATGCCAGCGCCGATTTCAACGGAGTTTCGGACGGTCTATGACGAGCAGAACCTCGGGATTCCGATCGAGCAGGCTCTGCGAAATATGCTGGTACGAATTCCGAATATGGACCTTCAGTTCTTTGTGACCGCGGTAGCCATTCAGCGACAGGCCGGGGGCGACCTTGCCGAGATTCTGAACAAGATCAGTTACCTCGTGCGTGAGCGTTTCAAGATTCTGGGCATGGTGAAAGCACTGACTGGTGAAGGTCGAATCAGCGGGATCGTGCTGATGGCCCTGCCGATCTGTCTGTTCTTTACCGTGTACTATCTGAATCCCGACTACGTCATGTTGTTGTTTAACCGTGAGATTGGCCGCCAGATGATCAGTGTGGCCATCTTCCTGCAGATTCTTGGTGCCTTTACGATCAAGAAGATTGTGGATATCAAGGTGTGATCAGCGAGGCTTGGTAATACCTCGTTCGACCTCCTTCAGCATAGTAACTCGTTTCCAGATTTATCTGACCGTTCGAGACAACGTCATGGACACTACCACAATACTCCCGATAGCAGCTTTCATCGCGATCACAGCCGGTCTGTGGGGCGTTGTCAGCATGTTCTCTCGAAAATCTTCCCGGGCCTCTGAACGTCTGGAAGAGTGGCGAGACCCATTTGCGCGTCAAAGGCGTGAAGGCGGACAGTCAAGCTCCGCCATGGGCAGCATGATTGAAAAAGCCGCTCCGGCGATGTCCAAAGCACTGGAATCCAAGAGTGAACTTGAACAGAGCAACCTCAAGACTCGTCTTGCGAATGCCGGTTTCTCCAAGCCGAATGCGACGAGAAACTACCTTGCTATCAAGCTGACTTGCCTGATCAGCGGACTCTTCTTCGGTTCCGTTTATGGCTTTGCATCCACCGGGTTCAGTAAGGACTCGTTGATGTCGCTCGTGATGGGTGGCGGCGCCGGATTCTATATTCCGGAACTCGTGTTGACTCTGATGAAATCCAGCCGACAGCAAAAGATCTTTCTGCAGCTTCCCGATGCACTTGACCTGCTTGTGGTCTGTGTGGAAGCTGGCCTTGGTCTTGATGCCGGTATGCGTCGAATTTCTGAAGAACTGGCCCCTAGTGCTCCGGAAGTTTGTGCTGAACTTTCCACGGCGAATATGCAACTGCAGATGGGCAAGCCACGTCGCGAAGTTCTGCATGACCTTGGCGTGCGCACTGGTGTGGACGATATGCGAGCTCTGGTGGCGATTCTGATTCAGGCCGACCGCTTCGGTTCGTCCATCGCGCAAGCTCTGCGAGTACAGTCCGACAGCATGCGAATCAAACGTCGTCAGATGGCCGAAGAGAAGGCTCAACAGTCTGCGGTGAAGATGATCTTCCCGCTGGTACTGTTCATCTTCCCTGGGATTTTCGTGGTCCTCGTTGGTCCCGCCGCGATTCAATTGATGGAGAATATGTTGAACACCTGATCGGTGAAAACATTCCGCTTGATCGATTCCGTTTCGGTGTATGAATGCCAATCGGCGAGGGAAAGATTCCTCCTGCCGTAACGAGATACACTAAGCCGCAGCATCAGGTATCATTATGTCTCGGCCCGTAGGTTCACAAAGAACCTCCGGGCTGTTTCTTTTGGCATCCGCAAAAAGTGGTGATAGATCCGTAGGATATGTACTCCGTTGGTAATCAACCCCGGATTGGCCAATTCTTCTGATGGTGCGATACAGGTGGCCATTGCATATGCAACGATGTTGTTGTTCCCTTGCATAAAGCGGCCCAAACAGGGTGACGATGCGAACTCCTGTGGATTTATTTGCAGGCTCTGCAGTACTGGCAGTTTCCGTCGTTGGTGTTGCGAGGATGTCTCGAATCAACTTACCCAAAGGGGCCGGTGCGGTGTCAACCACCGTGGAAACTGAACCGGTAGAGAATTGATTGTGCCCCGATTCTCCGAGACGATTTTCGTTCTTGCGGTTGTGTCCACTCGAAGTATTGCTCCGTGATGATCAAGGCCTCATACGCGCTGATACGCTGCAGGCGTTCGAAAAACACTCAAGACGTCGACTTGACCAGTCAAGAAGACCTTGCGAACGATGGGTGATCTCTATCGACTTGCGGCGGCGCGGTCTGTTGTTCGCGAGAGTGATGCTTGGCGGTGGATGAAAGTTCTGTAGAGGATCACATCATTTGTTGCGTTCACGCAGCATTTGGATTGTGCGGCATGTAATGATTGGAGTCGATCTGGCAGCGATTCCTGTTTGAGATCCGCTGGTTGGGTCATTCGCCGAGTTCAGTGGCTTGTCGACCGGTTTTTGAGGGGTAGGGTTTCCCCGGATGGCGTTCAGGATGAACGTGCATTGCCAGTCGGTGGACCCCGTGGATTTTGCGGCATTCCGATGATTGTTTTTGTTCGACAATTCATGCCATTGATCCTGCTGTTGGCGGCGGTGCAGGAGTTGTGCGCTCAGGATGCAACTCGGTATCAGGTCCGTATTCCTCCTGCGATGCAGTTGGATGCGTTGAGCCCGAACCGAACTGCAACTCACCCGATGACGGGTTCTGATGTGATGTTTTCCAGCCAGTTGTGGTCCGCACGGACGACTTCCGGAACCGGGGCAACGATTCGCTTTACCACAGATCATGCTTTCCGCCATGTCAACAGCCCCGTTTTCAAGCGTGACGCTCGGCTGAGATTGACTCGAATTTCGGGCAATTCAAGCGCGCGGTGGCGGTTTGATGTCGCCGATGACCGGACGGACTATGCCAGTGGCGATGAGACAGCCGCGGTTCAGGTCTCCTGCGCAGGCCCCGGCAATGCGACAATCACCATGAATGTGCAGTTCCTGACAGGAAACCTGGCCACTCTGCAGGGCGGGCAGTATCAAATGACAGTGACGGGAACAATCTCGGAAAACTGACGTCCGGTTGAATCCCGCAGTCGACTGCCGTACTCTCCGCACTGCTGGTGGAATTCTGGTCTACCGGCGCACAGGAAGTGCTTGGAGTCATCAAGAGCGTTCGCTCGTTATTCTCGTTGCTGCTCAGACCGTCAGACTCCTGGAGGGAGTTCACCGGCTTGTCAGCTCATGAACTTTTCCCACAGACCCTCTGCAGAAGCCGCTACCGAGTCTTTCGGGCGGCAGGTGTTCCATGATTCTTAGCGGCAGCGAAATCAAGGCTCGCCTCGGTACTGACATTGGCATCGATCCTTTCAACGAGGATCAGCTCAATCCCAACAGTTACAACTTGCGCCTGCATGATGAACTTCTGGTCTATGAAGAAATCATCCTGGACATGAAGCGTCCGAATCGCTTTCGCAGGATCCTGATTCCGCCGGAAGGATTAGTTCTGCAGCCAAATCAGATGTACCTTGGTCGCACGATTGAGTACACGGAAACTCGCAACCTTGTGCCGATGCTTGAAGGCAGATCTTCGATCGGTCGGCTGGGCATGTTTGTGCATGTCACTGCGGGCTTCGGCGACGTTGGTTTTTGTGGATACTGGACGCTGGAGATGATTGCGATCCAGCCGATTCGGATTTATCCAGGCGTGCAGGTTTGCCAGGTCTTCTACCACACGGTGGAAGGTGAGATTACCGAATACAGCTCGGGCAAGTATCAGAAGAATAAAGACATCCAGCCCAGCTTTCTGTACAAGGAACTGGGGCGTGAAGACCGTCAGAAGACGCTCGACTTCGGTGACGGAAAACAAAGTTCAAACGAATGACATCAGGAACTCAGTCATGTGCTCTGCCGGAATGCTCAAGTCTGTAAAACATCGGGCCGTAGCATTTCTTTTCCTGCTGGCGTTTTTCGCTGTGGGTCCGTTTGCAGCGAGCTGCCGTGGGCAGGAATCAGAAGCAGCGACTCGGCAGTTTGCGGTCGCGGTGGGTTTCCAGAATCAGAAACTGTATGACTCGGCCATCGAAGAGTGGCAAACGTTTCTGACCAGGTTCGCGCAAGATCCTCGCGTGGATAAGGCCACGCATTATCTCGGCACCTGCCAGCTTCAGGCGAAGCAGTATGCGACAGCCGTCGCTACGTTCGCCTCAGTGCTGGAAAAGTACCCGAAGTTTGAATTGCTGGATCAGACCATTCTGAACTGCGGAACGGCGTGGTACAGCCTTGCTCAGGAAGCAAAGAAGCCTGAAGACTACGCGCGGGCGGAGGCCCTTTTTGTGCGACTGGGCAAAGACTTCCCCAAGAGCGAGTTTGCGGCTCGGGCGATGTACTATCGAGGTGAGAGTCAGTACCAGCAGAACCGTCTGCAGGAAGCGGCTGACAGCTATCGCGAACTTGCCAAAAGTTTTCCTCAGGATGAACTCGTCCCGGACTCGCTTTATGCGTTGGGAGTTTGTCTGGAATCGCTAAAGCAGCCATCCGATGCTCAGCAGACTTTCGCGGATTTTGAAAAGCGATTTCCGACGCATGTTTTGTTGACGGAAGTGCGGATGCGAAACGGGGAATGTCTTTTTGCAGAACAGAAGTTTGTCGAGGCCGCGAAACAGTTCGAACTGGTGAGTCGAGCCAAAGAGTTCCCACTTGCGGACACGGCCATGTTGCGTCAGGCTCGTTGTCTTTACGAACAGGAAAAGTACGCGGAAGCCGGAGCGATCTATTGGAACGTGGCGAAGGAGTTTCCGAAGACGAAGCACTACGATACGTCAGTGGTCGCTGGTGCGAAGTGCTACTATCTGACTGGGCAGTATTCGGTCGCTCGAACAGGACTGGAGAATGTCGCGAAGCGTGACGTGCCGGAAGCCGCGGAAGCGAGTCAGTGGATTGCGCGAGCATTGCTGAAAGAAAAGAGTGCTTTGCAGGCATTGGAAGTTCTGGATGTGGCGATCAAGAAACATTCCAGCAGCCCTGCTCTGCCGCAGCTTATCCTGACACGCATTGATGCTTTGTACGAGTTGCCCGAAAGAAGAACAGAAACGGCAGCCCTGTATGCCGACTTTGCGAAGAAGTATCCTCAGGAGGAACTTGCATCGCAGGCCGGTTACATGTCGGCTCTGACAGCGCTGGATCTGGGAGATAACGCGGCGGCTAAACAGAACGCCGAATTGTTTCGGCAGAGTTTTCCTCAGGATAAACTTCTGCCGGATGTCATGTTCATCGGAGCTGAATCGCGGCTGCTGCTGAAAGAATTTGATGCCGCTGTTAAGCTCTATGAGGAGTTCCTCAAGCAGAGCCCTGATCATCCAAATGCCCCGCTGGCGAAAGTGCGAGCTGGGCTTGGTCTGCAGTTAGCCGGTCGAATCGATGATGCTGTCAAATGGCTGACTCCGGTTCTTACCACCCTGTCCGATCCCGCATTGAAAAGCGAGGCTCTTGCAGTTCTGGGGCGATGTGAACTCGCTAAGGAGCAGTTGCCCGCCGCCTCTGAACGCTTTGAGGAATCGCTCAAGGCAAAACCTGATCATGAGCAGTCGGACCAGACACTGCTGATTCTGGCGGATGTTTATCGTCGTTTGGATCGTCCGACTGACAGCGCCGCCCGGTTGAAGCAATTGCAGACTCAGTATCCGAAAAGCAATGTGCTGGAAGAAGCGACGTTTCGGTTGGGAGAAGTCGCTTATGCCTCCGGGAATTTCGATGACGCAGTCACTCAGTATGCCGCAATTATCAAGTCGTGGCCTCAGGGCAAGTTTGCGGCTCTCGCTCAGTATGGCCTGAGCTGGTGTCAGTTCAAAAAGGGCAATCCTGCGGCTGCCGTAGAAGCTGTGGAATCATTAGTAAAGAACTATGCAGGATCGGAACAGGCTCGCAAGGGGCTGTATGTGCGAGCAATGGCGGAGTTCCAGCTACAGCAGTATGAAGCCGCTGAAAAGAATGTGCTGGAGTATCTGAAATCATCGCCCTCTCAGAAGGACTCGTTGGATGCTCAATATCTGCAGGGGTTGTCGTTGGCGGGGCAGCAGAAGTTTGCTGACGCTGCCAAAGTTTACGCGGGAATCCTGAAGGCTGATGCCAAGTATGCAGATGCGGACAAAGTTCTCTATGAATTAGGTTGGGCTCATTTCGAATTGGGACAACAGCCGGAATCAATTGCTGCGTTCCAGCGGCTTGGCCAGGACTACTCCGAGAGTCCTTTGGCGGTGGAAAGTCTGTTTCGAGTGGGTGAATCACTGTATGAAACAGAGAAGTACGCGGAAGCCGCAAAGGCCTACCAGAGCACTTTGGCAAAAGCCGGAGACAGTGAACTGGGTGAGAAGGCCGCGCACAAACTCGCATGGAGCTACTTCAAACAGGACCTGCTGAAAGAAGCTGCTGACGGATTCACAACGCAATTGAAGCAGTTCCCGCAAGGGGCTCTGGCCGGGGATGCTGAGTTCCTTCTGGCGGAATGTGATTATCGCCAAAAGCATTGGGAGGCAGCTCTTGGTCATTACGCCCCGGTGATTGCGGCGAATCAATCGACTTATGCTGCACTGGCGATATTTCGCTCCGGAGAGTGTGCGGCGGCCTTGGAGAAATGGTCAGACAGCCTTAAGTATCATCAGAGAGTTCTGAACGAGTATCCGGACTTTGAATTGAAATCTGAAGCCCGGTATGGAGCAGGCTGGGCTTTGCAGCAGCAGGATAAGATCGAAGAGGCGATTAAAGCCTATGAGAAGGTGACCGAGGAGACCGATACCGAGACCGCCGCGAAAGCTCGCTTCATGATTGGTGAATGCTTCTTTGCTCAGAAGAACCATAAAGATGCTACGAAGCATTTTCTGAAAGTGGCCTTTGCTTACCGTCATCCGGAATGGTCTGCGATGGCGTTATTCGAGGCGGCTCGATGCTTTGAAGTTCTTAAGGATGTCGATCAGGCGAAGAATTGTTATCAGCAGTTGATCGAGGGTTATCCGCAGCATGCCAAAGTGGAAGACGCGAAAAAACGGCTGAAGGAACTTTAAAGTTCATGATCGGGTCAAAGTGCGAATGCAATTGATTGACCGTCCAAGTTAAGGGGCGATATGATTTCCCCGCGGTCTGATGGCTTTATTCGTCCTGCATGCTCTTCTTGATCTCGACCATCACGGATGGAAGGAACACGATTCCCGAGTAATGGTCGGCCGGCATTTCGATGTGGTGACCTTCCGGAAGCTTGGCGGCTTCCGCCAACGCGAAACTGCATTTTGGCGGCACGACGTCGTCGTACTTTCCGCTGTACAGCCATGTTTTCTGCGGATTGATGCGATGAGCCAGTCGCAAGGGTTCGACGGGGCGAGCCAGCTCACGAACTTTGTCGCCGTTGATTCCGAGCGATTCCAGTCGTTCCCGGACTTTCGCGGCATCTTTAGCACCACTCAAAACGACATCATGCAGATTGCCTCCTGCCAGCAAAATGTAGACGCGGTCAAAACCATCGTCCATCCCTGCGACAGTTGATGTGACGAACCCTCCAAGGCTGGTGCCCTGAACTCCTATAACTTTGTCGTCAACAAGTGGCATGCATACGACCACATCGCGAGCACGACGCACGTCAGCAACGGCCTGCTTCATGGACGTCAGCATGAGCTCCGGTTTCCCTGTGCTTTCTGTACGACGAACTCCGTAGCCGGGCATCTGTACCATAAACGTATGCAATCCCTGAGCGGCCAGGCCTCGAGCAATGATCCTTCCGACAGTCATGCCGCGCCCGGACTCATGGACCACGACGACAGCTCTCGCCGTTACTGGCAGACCGGATGCATCTTTGGCAACGTACCATTCGAGACAGACTTTATCATTGATGGCATCACCGGACGGCATGGCCGAGGGAAAACGCACGAGCAGGTCGCCATGTTCGCCTTCGACGCTTTCACACGTCACTTCAAAGGCATCGGGCTTCCATCGCAATCCTTCAAGGCATTCCTTCGCATCCGGCAAGGGATCAATGTCCAGACTGATCGAATCCGTGGCGGTGAACTTTGCCCCGGAGACCGGCAGATCGGAAGCCAGAAGGGTGCTTGTCAGCACGACCGCCGAGAACAGGCTGGCCAGTCCCACGGTAGAAAAATACGGGAGTCTCATCGCCAGGCTGCCAAAGGAAAGGATGAGCATTGCGTGGGAACTTTCAGGAAGCCAAAGTGCTGCAGAGTTCTGTCGGGAGCGGTACTCGCCGGGATGATTCGATGTTGATTCAACCCCGCATTTCTCATCGAGTCACGTCGCTGAATCGCCCTACACGCGAAACCGGAATGTCTCAGACAAGTATCGCCAAAGCCAGTGAACAGCCGTTCGATTGGAAATGATGAATCGAGCATTCCCCCGCATGCCGGGCTTCATGAGCACTGAATCCGGCTGGCTCACTGGATCGTCGAAGTGCATTTCTGCAATCGCGCGGAATGCAGTGCTGGCCAATTGTTCCTGCCCCTGAGTACTTGGCTTGGTGGCCAACGGTCCGTTGAAGCGAGTCGTCAGCGCTTCAGGAGCCATCACTTCACCTTTGAGGGAAACCTGAGTCACCTTCGTGACCCATGTGATGTCGGCGAGGTGATCCAGCTTAATCTCAACTTCCATCTTGTCGCCAAGGTCGTCTCGATCACCCTGGTCAACGTACAACACGGCCTGCACTTTGTCGGACGGTGCGATACTGGCCAATTCTTGTCCGGCTTCGACTCGACAGCCTGCGTTTCTTGGATCGAGCGGCGTTCCGTGCCAGGGATCCAGCTTCATCGGATCAATCTCACTGGCCGACTCTTCGGGCACGCGTTTCGCGGCCACCAGCACACCCTCAGACGGCGCCCTGACAACTCGCTGCACATTCAGCTTCACGAGTTCCCGAATCGTTTCCTGCAACATCATGGCCTGAGCGAGGGAATCGGTTGCCCCTTTGACGTACAACATTTCGTCGTAGCGGGAAATCTCCAGCGACCGCAGATAAAGTTCTGCAACCCGGCTGTAAAGATCGTCGCGGCGTTTGTAATCGTCAGCCTGCTCCAGAATGGCGATCACCTCGTTGTTCTTAACGGTTTCTCCATTTCGCGGGATACGAGCGTACTCGTCCGGGGTTGGCATCCCTTCCAGCAGCTTCAGCTTTGCGGGATCAATGAGCAGCACCTCGGGATCTGATGTATCAGCCTTCTTTCGCAGCTTGCCGCGAATATTGGTCTCAAACGCTGCAAGTGATTCGTAGTACTCCCGATAGTCCTCGGGCAGTACCACCTGGCCTGCGATCGGAGCGGATACCGTCACAACTCCACGTGGCTCAAGCACACACGGAGCTTCGTGGTACCACGGAATCGGAGTCGTGAATGCGACCCAGATGAGACCGGCAAAGATGGTCCCGGAGATTGCCATTTTTGTCTTGCTCATGGGTTCCATCCGAGGTGTGGCGATGATTTGATAGATACTACGAAACATTGCAAAGAAAATGCCGGCCATGGAGAAGATCAGCATTGTGACCCCAAGGCTCTGCAGATCATACGGTTTCAGCACGGTGTACAGGAACATGCTGATAGAAACCAGGACAACCCAGCGATAACACCAGGCCGCAATCGCATAAGTCACGAACCACGCGCGACCAGTTTCCGGCATAAACGGGTCCGGCCTGGATTCGATTCCCAGACAGTACCACGAAAAGGCTTCCTTGAGCAGCTTTTCGGACTTCTGACGGAGATTCGGAATCTCCAGAAAGTCGCTCATCATGTAGTAACCGTCGAAACGCATCAGCGGATTGGCGTTGAAAATGACGGTGGTGATTGTTGTGACAAAGAACGTGTTCAGAGCCAGGTGATGCAGCAGTCCGGGCTTTGTTAACCACCAGACGTAGATCGCAAAGGCGGACAAGATGACTTCGATATACATTCCGGCTGCACCGATAACGATGCGATGCCATTTATTCTTCAGCATCCAGGAATCAGTCACGTCGCAATACAGGCATGGGCTGAACACCAGCATCATCACACCCATTTCATGGCACTCTCCGCCATAATGAGTACAACTAAGCCCGTGGCCGAACTCGTGAATGATTTTGGCGATCCCCAATGTTGCCCAGAGATAAATCAGGTTTGGCCAGCCAAAGAAGCTCTGGAACTCCGGCAGGCGTCCGTGAAATTCTTCGAGGTTTGCCGCCAGAACCAGCCACGATGACACCACGAACATCATGCAGATCGTGACAGCAGCCGGATGAAAGATCCACGCGATGTAGGGGTGCATCCGGTGCAGAGTTTTCTCCGGGTCCCAGCCGGGCAACCGCAAAGAAAGCAGGCTCATCAACGTCTGCTTGATCTTCTCCTTGCGTGTCTTCTGCCGCTCGCGAACTACCGACGCCCCCTGCCCCGGACGATCACTGACGACAAGACCTTTTTTGTGGAGGTCGGTGATCAGTTGTTGAATATCGCTGAGCGTAATCTGCAGCGTTGGGAACTCGGACTTAAGATCGTCGCGCACGTTTTCAAGACTGCGTTTGCCGTCCAGGAACTCAAGGATCCGGTACTGCTCCATCTGCAGCCGATGATATTTGAGCGCAATGGGGTCCTTGTTGACCTGATAGCCGACACCCAGATAATCAATTTGCGCAACGACGAGGTCCGCGCGTTTCCTGAGCGGGATTGGTCGCTGATTAGAAGCGACCATGTTGCCTGCGTTGGCAGAGTTATCGTTTTTTTGCAAGGATCACCGCCTTAACCGGCATACCTTCCTGCAGCATATATCGCCCATACTTGTCCTGACGATTGGGGACTGTAACGCCCAGCCGAATCATCAGCGACTGAGTTGAGTCCGGCTCAACCTTAGGGTCAATCAGGTCAATTCGACCGACGAAGATTTCTGCATCGGAGATTTCATCAGGTTCCAGTGCAAACCCGGGGTCGGCAGAGGGGCCGCCCTTCTTGCCAGGTGGAGCGTCGCCGAAAATAGGGTCCGAATCGTCTGCTGGTGCTGCCGCTGGCTGTCGTTCTACTGCTCCGGCTCCGCGCTGAGATGAAGGTGCCCGGCGATGCCTGGCTCGAATGGACCGTGACCACCGACGAGGGCGGTTCGACGCGGCTCTCTCAACGGGCCCGCTTCCATCCCCGCGGTGTCGCAGGGAGGCTCTACTG
>CAIJTV010000575.1:0-3234 GCA_903823635.1 uncultured Planctomycetaceae bacterium | reverse complement strand
TGAGCGGGACAAGGTCGTAATCGCCGGTACCGTAGCGGACCTGAACTTTGGCTGCGGCAATTGAGATGTTTCTTCGTAGCCGGATTCGTGAGAATTCGGTGCGATTCCGTGGAAGGCATCCGAATTCTCACGAATCCGGCTACTCTCAACACACACCGCTCTCAGTATAACCTTTGGCTGCGGCAATGTAGCGACCAGCATCGCCAAACCAAACCACCGACATGGAAAGTACTGATGGACTGCGATCACTGTTTGACGTCACGCACTTTTGATGTCACTCGTTCGCCGTTGCTCGTTCACCGTCATTTTCGCACCTCACAAGGGAGTCACCCGGCCGCTGAATTTCCCGGATGGCTTGAGAAAAAATTATCGGAGGCGAGTCTCTTTCGAATGGCAATTGCCAATTCGCATGGCAAGCGACAGAATCCGCGAACGTTCACCGCTCACGACGTCCGGAACGGCGAACGATTGTTCTTCGTTTCAAAACAGTACAGGGGATTCTCCCTGCCAGGAGTTTGATAGTTCCATGAGAGTTCTGATTACAGAAGAACAAATTCGGCAGCGAGTCGTTGAGCTGGGTGCGCGGTTGTCACATGAGTATCAGGGGCGTCCCCTGACGATTCTGGGAGTGCTGACCGGCAGTGTCGTGCTGCTGGCCGACTTGATCAGGGCCACCAACGTACCTTTGCGAGTCGCACTGATTTCGGCCTCAAGCTACGGCGGCACTCGCACATCACCTGGTGAATTGTCCGTCAACAGTTCTCTGGTGCCGGATCTGTCGGGGCGGCACGTCGTGATTCTGGACGACATCTTTGACACCGGAAAGACGATGGTCGGGCTGTTGGACGCGGTTCAGCAGTTCGGGCCAGCCAGTATAAAGTCGGCCGTGTTACTGTGGAAAACGGAACGGACCTGTGTCGATCTGGTTCCGGATTTTTTTGGGTTCCAGATTCCGGACGAATTTGTTGTCGGCTACGGCCTTGATTACAACGACGAATTCCGGCATCTCCCATACGTTGGGATTCCGGATCCGGACGACCTGCATATGGCAAACGGCGGCTGACTGGACACCGATGCCTTATTGCGGCGGAGTAATCCGGGCGACGCGATGAAAGTGGAGTTCAACTTCACGATCCACGACTCGACGAAGTCCTTCGAGCAAACAATTGGGTTCATGATCAGATTCGCCCAGTCGTTTGATGTCCGACAGAGCAGTCCCCGGCAAAACACTGAAAGCGCCCTGATAGATGATCTGATTTCCAGCATCGAGTTCCGGCACGATGAAATGCACGGTCGCACCAAAACAAAGCATGTGATGCTGATAAGCGTCTTCGTAAGGACGGAAGCCTGGAAATGAGGGCAGCAGGCCGTGGTGCAGATTGATGATGCGTCCGCCGGCAAACTTCCAGCACAGTTCAGCAGGGAGAACTCGCATGTAGCGGGCCAGAATCACGTAGTCGATGTCCTGCTCATCGATCACTTTTTCAAGGACCGAGTAATCCGGGTTACCCTGTGAGTCTCCCATATTAATCCAGGGGACATTGAACTGATCGGCCACGCTGCGGCAGGCATTGCGGTTACCGATCATCACGGCCGCCTCGGCCTTCAGGCGTTTGTCGCGGATCGCACGCAGGATCGCGAGAGGAGGCTCAGAACGAAAGGTCGTACAGATCGCCAGACGCGGCGGGCGAGCGTGTTCGTCTCGAGACCAGACACGCACCTGCAGACCCTTAAGATTTCCGATTTCCTGCAGGCGTGATCGGAGAGTGCTGACGGATTCGGTGGCTGCACTCCATTCGATACGCATCAGCATTGCGAACAGGCGTTCCGAGTCTCTGTCGTACATCTGAATTTCATGAATGTTCGCGCCAGCTCCGGTCACGTAATGAATGATGGGATCGGCCAGTCCCTTGTGGTCGGGACCAACAGCAGTGATCGTGACTTGCATGACTTTGACTCTCCGTTTCAGCAATCGGCTTGTCCGGCCGGGACTTCTTCAGGCTCCGGCCTGATGACCAGGTGCAGGAAACCGGGATTCAGCGGAGCCTCTGGCCATCACAGATGATATCGGGAGCGACGCAAATCTTCTTTCCGGGCAAAAAAAAAGCGGGGCTCGAGAATGAGCCCCGCAATCTTCAGGTTTTGGACGCCATCGGCAAATTACTTCGCTGACTCGTCTTTCTTACGGCGACGCAGTGAACGCGGAGCCAACGCCAGCAGAGCCCCCAGAATTCCGCTGGAGGCGGAAGTCACAGTCTGTGTTTCGGACTTGGAGACATCGGCCGCTACGACAGCGACTGGTGCTGCATCCCACCACTTCTGCTCGCCCCACTGAGACAGGATTTCGTCGGTCTGAGGCACATTCTCCGGAGCGACTTCGACAGCATTCTCTGTCTGGACCGGAGCTGACGCCTTCAACTGAACGCTGCTGTCCACAGACTGCTCACTCACAACAACCACAGGCTGCTGAGAACCAGAGACGAACGCGGGCAACATACTGATGGTGGATTCGGAAACCAAATCGTCCATATTGAGCGGGAACAACGCCATCGTGTACGAGCCAGACACTTTCTGCGACTGGGTACCAGACGCGTCTGTGATCGTAAAGATGATCGATGGAGCCTCTGTCAGAGCCGGTCCGCTCAACTGCCCATTGGAGGCATTCACCGCTCGCACCCAGACTCGGTACTTGCCCTTGGCCAAAGGTACCGCTGGTGTGTACGACAGAGATCCAATTCCCAACTGCTGGACCACAGGAACGGTCGGATTGGAATCAAGGGCAATGAAGATCTGGTAACCAGAAGCACCGTCGACGGATCTCCAGGAGATTGTCGGTGTGGTATCTGTTGTGGATCCGATCGCATTCACAACAGGATTACCGCCTACGTAGAACTCGACAATGTTACTGTAGTTGCTCGTCGTATCCGAGGTTCGAGCCAACACCATCGCTCGATACCGACCGACTGGCAAAGCCGTCGGAAGAGTATACGAGGGCGATGTCAGGCCCGATGCTGTTCGGAAATTCGCCTGAACCACATTGTTGGGCAGAATGACGTCCAGACGGAAATCGTAAACCGGAACGACTGATTCTGTGCCACCGACGGTCCCACTCATGTTCGTCCACGAGAAGCTCGGTCTCGTGTTAAACGTTGATGACGCAGGGCCAAGCAATGTCGGACCACCCACGATCTGGAAGTCCATCGTGTCGCTCCAGCTGCTCAACTCTCCGAATGC
>CAIJTV010000574.1:0-13038 GCA_903823635.1 uncultured Planctomycetaceae bacterium | reverse complement strand
CGAACCACCCCGGCAGATGTCCGAAATGAGCATCCAGACGATTATCCAGAACCTCAACGGTTGGGTTTGCGCCAGGCACGATAAACGACTTGACGAACTCCCGCCTGTTCTCGGGAATTTTCTCGAGCGGAAAGCGACGATAGTTCAACATGTCAGGGCCTCGTTTCAGCTCCTCGGCATAACGCGGGTAGATGTCGAACAGTGTTAGCCCCTCTGCCTTAGCAACTTGTTCGTTCAGCTTGTTGAGCCGCAGGCACATCTCTTCGCTGCCGTAAGGAATGACCGTCATGATGATGATCGTGGCCTGTGGATGGTCGACCTTGATCCGCTCGATGAGCTCGTGATAGTCCTTCGGAAAGTTCTCTTCCAGATTCTCGCGATAGGCATTGTCGTTCAGACCGTATCGGATCAGAACATAATCGATGCCCGGTAACTTCGACGCTTCCTTTTCGTAGCGTCCGGAGTCCAGCAATCGCCGGATGTACTCGCCACTTAATCCAAGATTGATCACATTCGTTGGAGGCAGATCTTTTTCTTCCGCCAGCAGCAGTCGAATCACATCCTCAAGATGCGGACCTTCGGGCACATGACGCCGCGGAACGCTGCCTTCCGTCGTGCTGTCCCCAAGAAGCAAAATCTGAACCTTGCCTTCGTGCTCCGCATTGACCGATGAGCCGTTGATCATCAGCAACAATATTGTGACGAGGACGATCCTCCAGACGGGCAATCGCATACAAGTAGCTCCGGGCGCGAGGCAGGAACGAGGCAGAGTCAGACGAATACCGACTCAGGAAGAACCGGACTCTAACATCCATACGACAAACCGTGCAGTGTCCTTCTGACCGACATCGACGGTTCAGAGAGAATCAGATTTGGCCAAAAAAGTCCCGCAGTCAGACCTGTTGTGCCCGGTGTGGCATGGGCAATTTAAACGAATCCGGCAAGGAGACAGCTGGTTTTCGTCAAAGAGCCGTCAACATAGCGGTCTCAACAATTCGCTTTCTTCTCATGTTGAAAATCCTGATCGACCGACAGAGGAGAACGACGGCTTAGTCTGTTAGAGTGCCGGTGTGGTGGGTCAGCCAGTGTTCTGCCGGAGTGGATTCGGCCGCAGGCGGCTGATTCTCCGCAACCACTATTGGAACCTTGCGATGACAACGCCAGACGAAAAACCATCGTCCGCAGTGTACGTCGGCAGCTTTGACCCGATGACTCTGGGCCATCTGGATATCATTCGGCGAGCAGCCAGAATCTTTGAACACGTCACGGTGGGGATCGGGATCAACCCTGACAAAAACACCCTGTTCTCTCCGGCGCAGCGGCTGGAGATGTGCCAGGCTTCCGTGCGTGACCTCGGTAACGTCGATGTACGTACTTTCGATGGCCTTGCGGTAGAATTCGTCAAACTGTGTGGCAGCCGAATTCTGCTCCGCGGCGTTCGCACACTGACGGATATTGAGGCCGAGTTTACGATGACGTTAACCAATCGAGTGCTCGATCAGGAGATCGAATCTGTTTTCCTGATGTCCGCTGAACGTTATGCTCACATCTCTAGTTCACTGATCAAACAAATTGCTCAAATGGCAAAGGCGGACGTTCGATCTCGCCTGAAGGATTTCGTCCCCATGGCTGTCATCGAACCATTGATCGCTCTCGTGCATAAACGCTCTTCGTAAACCTGCGGAACCTGAACTCGTTCGCAGATCGTTCCACAATTTGAATTACCAACCCGAGGCTCTAGTCGAGTACTTCCGAATATGGTCAAAACTGCTTCCACGATGCTGAGCCTCGGAACACTGGCTCCGGACTTTTCACTCCCCAACGTAGACGGAACTCTGGTTGCCAGGTCACAGTCAGCAGGCAAGCCACTGCTGATAATCTTTATGTGTAACCATTGTCCGTTCGTCGTTCACATTCGTTCGGCACTGCAAAAGTTTGCGGCGGAATATCAGAGCAAAGGGCTGGCGATTGTTGGCATCAGCAGCAACGATGCCGGAGCCTATCCTCAGGATGGTCCCGACAAGATGAAAGAAGAAGCTCGCACAGCCGGTTACACCTTCCCATATCTGTTCGATGCGACACAGGAGGTCGCGATCGCTTTCAAGGCGGCCTGTACTCCGGACTTGTTCCTCTTCGATGCCGATCATTCCCTCGTGTATCGCGGACAGTTTGATTCCAGCAGGCCCGGCAATGGACATCCCGTGACCGGCGCCGATCTTCGAGTTGCTTGTGACGCTGTTCTTGGTGGCCAGCCAGTCGCCACGGAGCAACGTCCCAGTATCGGATGTAACATCAAGTGGCGAGCTGGACACGAACCAGAGTACTTCACGGGAATTTCTGCCACCTGAAATTCCGTTGCGTTGTTCGCGTCGAGAGTTGCTGGGGTTGTTTCGTTTGAGTCAGTCTGAAAGTGAGTCACCAAAATGGCATCTGAGATGTCTGTCGCTCTGGGCAATCTCCATCGTCTGCTTCAGCAACTGGCCGAAGCTGAAGCCGCTCTGGCTGATGGTCCCCGTGGTGTTGCCCTGGCCGAAAAACAGGTCGCTCAGGCCGAACAGGCCATTGAGGAACAAAAGCAGACAATCAAGGCAAATCGAAAAGCAGCTGATGATCTCAATCTGAAACTCAAGACCAAAGAAGCAGAACTCGGCAAGCTCACAGGACAACTTAACAGCGCCTCATCCAATAAAGAGTACGACATCTTCAAGGGCCAGATCGAAACAGCAAAAAAGGATCGTGGAGAGATCGAAGAGACCGCACTCGGCGCTATGGAAGAGATCGATGCAGCACAGGCAAAGCTGAAACAACTCGAAATCGAACTGCAGGCCCGAAAGAAAACAGCCCAGACGGCAAAGGCACATTTTGAAGCCTCTAAGCCGGAAGTTGATGCACGAGTTGGCCTGGTACAGTCGCAAATCGCCGCAGCGGAAAAAGTCATTCCCGGCGAAGGCAAAGCCGCATGGGATCGGCTGCGTAAAGCTCACGGAGCCAGCGCGCTGGCCGTCATGGAAGACGGTTTCTGTGAAGCCTGCAGTACCAAAGTCACCAATCAGGACATGGTACGAATTCGCATGAGTGACTTCATGGGATGCCGCGGCTGCGGACGGATACTTTATTTCACAGAGTAGCTATGGCTGTAGGCTGGTTGCGGCCTACGACGTGGTTATTTCCGTGAAGTCGTATCAACCGCCGTCACACGATCCACAAATTTCAACAGCAATGGAAAAGCTGGACGCACCATCTGACCGTGGTCGTACCCTCCCAGCTCGTGCAGCGTAACATCCGGATGTTTCAACTGCTTCAACATGCGCCAAGTGTAGGCGTTTTCCTCATAGCGTCCGAGAAGCTCCTGTTCCCGATCGCCGGTGACGAGCAGTAAGGGAGAACTGTCACTTCGAATATGGTTTAACGGCGCATAGCCGTCGATGACCGGTCGAGTATCTTCAATCCCATTCTCTTTCCGAATCGTGAAATGCGTGATCATCTGACCGCTGATCGGAGCGACTCCGGCCAGTGAGTCGGCATCGACACCAAAGGCCTGAAGATACTTTTTGTCGAAAGACGTCATCGCAGCCAGATAGCCGCCTGCCGAATGCCCACTGATAACAATTCTGTCGGCGGCTCCACCATATTCTTTGATATGCTTGACTGTCCAGGCAATAGCCGCCGCGGCATCTTCGATATAGGCTGGAGCACTGACGTCCGGATGAAGGCGATAGCTGGCAGCAACGACGGCGATTCCACGGCGTTCCAGTTCCCGTGGAATCGAACGCTGACCACTCGTCAATCCACCGCCGTGGAACCAGACAATCGTTGCAAATTGATTCTCGCCAGCCGGGCAACTGATATCCAGCCGACACTTTTCCTGCATGACCGGCGTCGGAGTCTCTACGTCTGTCCGATAAAAGATATTCTCAACACGCACACGGGCGTCATCCGCTGAAAGCGGGGTACTGGTCAGGCAAGCCACGAGACACAAGACCAAATAGATCAAGAACGGTCGAAGCATCTCAGGACTCTCGGCAGGCATCACTTTAGACGGAATCAGCTCAGACGTTTGGGCACGGATTGCTGCACCGCTGGTAATGTGCGGCATTCTCGCCGCGGAACAAATGAGCTCGCGACTCATCAGACTCCTGGGATGCTTCCATGCACCAGCACACTTTCTTCCACCTGCGTCTCTCTGTCGGAAACTGTAACCCATTGCAGGCACGCATGCCCTGCAGACATATGGTCGCTGATTTCTTCCATGCAAATCCCTGCCGCCAGAAGAATAATGTGGTCGCCTTCACGCGGTGGCTGAAGTCCATTAGCTTCAAGCACCTGCGACAGGCGAGACAGAATCGTCGGAACAGAAGATGAGATCGTATTGCCGTACGTCTTTAAATTGTTCAGATATTCGAATTCCGGGAACTCGACCTTGGCCGCAGCAACCAGCGCCCTCAGCAGCTTCCCGCTGGGCTGATGCGGTACCACAATGACTCGCTGCCCTGGGAGAACTTCGATCGAAGACGCCGCTGTCCGCAATCCTGCCAGCATCAGTTCGATGCCGTTCAGAAACACGGGCTCTGCATTCATTCGCATGACAGTCCGGTGAATAGGCTGCCCACGAAAACAAAAACCATCCGTTGTGTCTCGACGAAACAAAGGATCGGGATTCGGCCGCAGATGATCCGGAACCGGAAAATCTTCTGAACGAACAGTTGAGACAGGAATTCCTTTGCCACGCTCCAGAACCATAGCAGTCGCCCCGGCAGCAACAATGCCACAGAACAAACGGTCCGACGAATCATGCCATGTTTCAGGAGTTTCAATATTCAGGAGTGCAATGCGTGAAACGCCTTCGTCCCCTGACAAATGCAGGACCGCTTCATGCAGTAATTTCAGAAAACCGCTACATCCAAAATTAAACGCGAGCAGTTTACCGGCAGAAATCCCGTGTCTCTCAGATAACTCCTCGGCGAGATGTTCACACGCAATTGGATCCGTGTTTGAATGACACAGCATGATCACCGGAAAATCCCGCAGAAGAATTCCGGACTCCTGCTCAAGGCGTCGCCCCAGCGCAACTCCGATCTCAACAGCCGTCACTCCGGGGCGAAGAATGCGACGAACGGAGATTCCCGTAGACCGACTGACATTCTCAGGACTTGCGAATCCTGCAGCACCGCCAAGACGCGAAAATTCCACGATCCGCGTGTTGTCAAGAAAATCATAAAGATCGTCCCGATCATACACGTCCACGATGCTGGACAAACCCAGCATCGATTCTGTTTCTGAAAAGCATTGTTCCACAAAATGCTCCGAAGAGACCTAACCCGTCAACAAACACGCATGCAGGTATATACACGATACCTGAAATACACAGACCCCAACGACTCACACTTGAATTTCGTAACCCTTACGCTGTTCACGTGCCTGCCAAAGTGCGGCCTGCGGATCGCCGACGATCTGTTCTTTTTCCGGATCCCAATTCAACGTTCTATTCAGTCGAATTGCAATGTTCGCCAGGTGACAGACGGTCATCGCTCGATGATGACTATGGACATCACTAATCGGCTGAGCCCTGTCGACAATACACTCGAAGAAATTCTTCATGTGGTTGCCGGGTTGCTTACCTTTGTACAAAGTCTTCAGTGTCTCTTCCTGCAGAGGCTTCTCCTTCATGCTGTCGACAGCAGCACCAGTGAGTTTGCCACGATTCACAAAAATCCGCCCTTCTGTCCCTTCGAGCATCAGTCCGTTATCAAATCCAAGGTCATCCGCTCGATCGCGAATATGCAGCACAGCGTCATTGGCAAATGTCGCAGTCACATGAAACTCAGTCGCCGTGTTGTACTGACTCGGATCCGTGGGCATTCCATTCTCGAATGGTACCGGATGCTTTGCCATCACCGGCTCAACCTTGACAGGGCCCGTGTTCTCCAGGTTAAACGCCCAGGCTGCGATATCCACGTGGTGAGCACCCCAGTCGGTCATCTTGCCACCCGAGTATTCATACCACCAGCGGAATTCATAGTGACATCGAGAGTTTCCGTAACGGCCGTCGGTCTTTTTAAAGCGGTACTCCGTCATAGGAGCCTGCCCCAACCACATATCCCAGTTCAGGCCTTTAGGAATCTCGGCAACATCCATCGGACCACTGCTCGGTGCTCCACCAATCGCGACGGTGACTGTCTTTAATTCCCCGATTCGCCCTTCACGAATCAGTGCAACCGCATGAAGGAATCTCAAATCCATCTCACTCCGCTGTTGCGTTCCAACCTGAAAGACTCGCCCTGTTTCTTCCAGAACTTTGCGGATCTGCTTGCCCTCGTCGATCGTCAGTGTGAGCGGCTTCTCGCAGTAGACATCCTTGCCCGCCTTCATTGCTTCGATCGCGATTTTTGTATGCCAATGATCTGGAGTGACGATCGTTACGACATCAATATCCTTCCGATCAAGCACGTGTCGATAGTCCTCATGCATGTCGACTGATCGCGCAACTCCGGGCTTGCCCTGAAGTTCAAGAACCTTCGCCTTACCCGCTTCGACATGAGCCACATCCACGTCGCATACTGCAGCGCAGTCGGAAAATTTCATGGCATTGGGACCAACCGCATTCCAACGGTCGCCCGTTCCTATACATCCTAAAACGGGACGTTCGTTAGGACTCCGAAACGGCGATGCGAGGGATTCTGGGGAAAACCAATAAGGCAAGGAGGCCGAAGCGACTCCGGCAAGACTGGCAGACTTCAGAAACTGGCGACGATTGGTGGATGACATGAAAAAAGTGCTCCGGTCATCGTGTGATAAACTAGATGGGAATACTCTAAACGTGCTTCATTGCCTACCCAAACTATGCCAACCAGTTTGCGGGGCGTCACGGAGTCCTTTCGCAAAAGGACTTCCTCGGACCCTATCCGTAAACCCGATCCCCGTGTGCGTAGGAAAAATACCCGGAAAAAACACGTTTTAGAGGGAGGATAGTCTACGCAGGGACCACGGCGACTTCCAAACGTTAAGAGGTTTTCACACCAATGAATGCCCAAAGTACCACCAAAGCAACGATCAGGAAGGATGAGATTCCTTTTGCAGACAAAATCCAGATCTTGCAGGCCGTGGCATCTAAAAATCCAAAGCAGAAACGAAAACAGCACTGTCGGCTCACGCAGACAATGCTATTTTCAAGGATTCGCTCGCCAAAGAAAAAGGATTCAGGAGAACAGACTGATCATCTCCATATGAAAATCGCGAGCATTGTCCGGACCCCCCGGACATAGGATAGAAACCGCCCGAATTGCCTAAAAGAAGGCCAGCCGAGCGAAAGAACCCAGATAGGAAACGAGTGAAATTGCAAAACGGTCAACCTGCATGACCAGCTGGAGTTGCTAAACGATGCGCAACCACTGAACAGCAATCGCCATTCCACCGCCAGCATTTTTAGCCAAGACGGCGTCCGCTACTGTTCATAAGGCCAACGTCGCAATGGATATTAACCGCCTTTCCGATGATGCCAAGTGCAGAATGCAGGAATCCGCAGCATCCTGACAGGCTCCCAACTGAGTCAAGAACTTGTCTCAGGACACACCGGACGTGCTGCATTTTGCCTCGCACTGGGTTTAAGGTGTGCCGTCGGAATTGGTCTCAACAGGAACTCACCGAATGTTTAGACTCCCCGGGCTCTTGGCGCACCGCCAGAGTATTCCCGAAGACGATGATCCCCTCTTTCGATGACTTAGCCGCTCATAAACCTTGGCAGAAATCCGAATTACTGCTGAAGGCTGGAGTCTCACAAAGAGACTTATTGTCACCGTTTTCGCATTTCCGAGGTGTGGAGACCCATGAAGATTCGCTCTCGATGGCTAAATCTGGTTCTGTCGTGGACAGCCACAGTTTGTCTTCGACTGCTGTTTCTACTCGTACGCGTAGAACACCACTGCGTTGCGCCAGAAGGAACTCCTTACGTCAATCCCATGGGGAAGCAGCGGTTTACTTTCAGCATGTGGCACGACCACATTGTGCTCGCGGCTTTTTCATTAAAGACACACAGCCTGGCTGGCCTTATCAGCCAACACCGTGACGGTGGTTACCTTGCGGACTCAGTCATGATGGCAGGGATTCGTCCGGTTCGCGGTAGTACCAGCCGAGGTGGACTCGAGGCGGTTCGCGAGATTCTGAGCCTGCCGGAACTCCATCTGGCGATGACACCCGATGGGCCGCGAGGACCACGACGCCAGATGAAAGAAGGAATCATTTACATTTCATCTCGCTCAGGACGCCCTGCTGTCCCCTGCGCATTACTGGCAGATCGGTTCTGGTCCGTCGGTGGCGGCTGGACGGATATGATCATTCCCAAACCGTTTTCCCGGATCGTGCTGATCGCGGGAACTCCACTTGTTATCCCTGAAGAGACTCCCCGCGAAGAACTCAGTGCATGGGCAGACTTGTTGCAGTTAGAAATGTCGCGACTCGAAGCAATCGGTCAGCAGATTCTGTCGGGAGATCGCTCAGCACCAAACACGATTGATCGAACTAACGACCCAACATATCGACCACACTTTCAACAACCCGAGGGCCTGAAGGCCGCCTGATTCTGGTGTCCGACGAAGCGATCATTTTAACGACTCCCGGGCCACTCGCATGACATTGCCACCAATGATCTTTCGGATCTCGTCGTCCGAGTAACCGCGTTGTACAAGCCCCACGGTAAACAATGGCCAGTTCGTCCAAGCGAGACTCGTAGTCATTACAGGAGTCTCCGCAAAATCATCTTTTGGCCACAGTGAGCGAAAAGGCTCACGCGAGCGAGAACGTTTCGGAAGCTTGCGAACTTCCAAAGAAGAATTCTGAGACGAATACGCAACGTCGGTTCCTATAGCCACATGATCGACGCCAAATTTCTTCGTGACGTATTGAATATGATCCAGTAACGAAGAAACATCGCCTGCGCCTCGCAGGAACTTCGCGATGCAACAAATCCCGATGTATCCCCCTGAATCAACGATCGCCTGAATTACTTCGTCAGGCTTGCTCCGGATGTGGGAATGGATCGCCGAACATGTGGAATGGCTGGCAACAACCGGTCGAGTTGAGACTTTTGCCGCTTCAAGACTCGTTTGCCATCCTGAATGAGCACAGTCCGGAATGACACCTATGCGGTTCATTTCCGCAATCGCGTATCGCCCAAAATCACTGAGGCCAGCATTGGATGTCTCGCCACACCCATCACCAATCATGTTTCTTCGCTGGTAAGTCAGGTGCATCATGCGGATGCCAAGCTGAAAGAAGATTTTTACATACGCCAGCTCATCTTCTTTCGAGTCCCATTCCTGCGTCAGCGGGATACCATTCCCGGTCATATACAGAGCATGTCGCCCGGCAGCCTTTGCAGTTTCAATATCGCCAGGGACTGCGGCCTTGCAGACAAAATCACGCATAAGATCCGTGGCAAAGCTGAATCGAGCCAACCGCTTGATCAGTCTCAATGGATCCTGGCACTCTTGCCCTGCGTTCTGAAAAATGCAGGTGACTCCTGAGGCCTGCCAGGCATTTCGGTACTCCTGCTGCTCGATTGCATCAGTGACATAACGCGTCATCGTCATGTCTTCCTGAAGATCCTCGACCTCCTGGTCTGATGCTCCTGCTTCGATCTCCGCCGCCAATAGATCTCCATTGATCGCCGCCCGCGGTGAGAATCCGTAAGAATCAAAAACGATCGACTCGGAATGCAGCCGCAGCCCTCGTTCCAACTCCGCTGCGGATGGTTTCAGTATTGAAAGAGCCACATCACGCGCATGTTGAATCTGTGGGTTGAGATTATTCGTGAGACGATCAATCGGATCTCCATCTGAAGCACTCATACCGGCTGCCGCCTTCACTCCGCCAGTTATGGCTAATGAGGCCAGAGAAGCAAATGTCGATGTTTGAAGAAATGACCGCCGTTGCATTCAACTGCCCCTGTAAAGTACCGAATACCGCTGGACAAGGTCGCAAACACTCCGGAATTGTTGCACGTGTCTACTGGGACTCACAGGAGGACAGGCCCTGGGCGCAACAGGAATTCAGCCCCCCCCCAATCCTTGAAGGATCCAAAATTCACTCGGCAACACGATTTCTTTCGATGCACTGTTCAATGCGCAATAAAAATCGCTGCAGAACATTCATGGGAATCGTGTGGGGGCCATTGAATTCGACGAACTCGACGTTGAAGCCGGCACCAACCAGCATACTTTTTAGTTCAACGGCAGGAGCAAACGGTAAGACAAAGTCCTGGCGGCCATGCGACTGAAGCACATCGCAGCCTGAATGTGCCACTGCAAGTTTCTGCCAGTGCTCGCGATTCAACAAAGTCCCTGAGAATAGCGTCAACAAGGCCGGTCGAAAATTTCTCGTCAAAACCAGGTTCGTGCTGACCATGGCCCCCTGAGAAAACCCACCCAGAACCACACGAGTTTCATCCAGTCCGGAAACGGACATGGCAGCCGTTACGGTCTCAAATAGTTTTTCTTCAGCCTCTCTCATACCAGGCGGCTCAAGCAGCATCAGCTGATCGTAGTCTCGAGTTTGGTTAATCTCGGCAAGCTTCGCCATATTGATCGGCCACCATGCCCGACCACCCGCCATTCCCAGAGGAGAAAGATCGATCGGAGCTTCCGGGAACACGAAGCGACAAGACGACTGAATCAGCTGACTTGAATCAATCAGCATCGGGCCAAAATCAGCCAGATCATCTCCGGACGCTCCAAAACCATGATTGAGAATGACCAACAACTCGGGTCTGCTACCATCACCAAAGGAATCGATCGTTCGGCATTTCAACGAACCCAGTTGCTGTATTGAAGAATTGATCTGCATGAAGTCATTCTCGTTCCAATGAATATTGATCGATGATTACCGCGAAAGCACTATTCCGTCCGCGGCCACTATTCAGGAGATCCCCCAAAAGAACATCCCGCGAAAACCCGGCCTGAATACTCTGTGTACGAAAAGTCACCTCGGATTATTTCCGCTGCTTCTCCACGGCTCGAATCAGGTTCAGAATGCCCCCCGCAAGATTCTTTTTCTTCTCCGGGCCGTCAGAACCCGGCTTTACCACATCCTGGATTAAGTCCGAAATGGCCGTTGGCACCCCCGACGGCTCTGTTGTGTACTGCGCCGGTGTCACTCTTCGCGAGATCTCTCCAAGAAAATCAACACCTTCCGGCAAGCCAACCACTGGTGATGACACAGTTCCCTTCACTGCCAAAAGGATTGGTGATGAAGCAACTTTTCGCAGAAACTGAAAGACTGGTGGCTCGTTGTCGGATGGAACCGGCAATTCCACTGACAGTTCGAGATCCAGCTTTTCATCCAGAAAGACGGTCCCGGAAGACACCACCTTGAACTCTGGAGACACTTCCGGCAATAAAAACGCTGTTCCCTTGTGAATAATACCCTTATCAGTCACTTCGAAGTCGATGGTGCTCTTCTCAACCATCGAAATCTGATCGGGAATATCAATTCCTGAAAAAACGCCGCCTAAAGAAGAAAGGTGGCGAACCCAGCCATTTCTGAGTTTTGCTTCCAGAGAATGGAACTCCGCCCGACCTTTAATTGGGAACGGGGAACTTTGCCGACCGTTTAATGGAATTCGAATTCTGTCCAACCAGACAGAAGCGAACCCCGAAACTTCCGTAGACTGCGCAAGAATAGGGGCAATCAAAGCTAAATTCTGCTCGCACTGAGAATCAGAAACTGGTTCGTGGTCGAAAATCTGGACCGGCTCAACCACCAACCACCTGGCACCAAAACTGTCCGGTCCGATGCTGCCGGCCAAATCGCAACCGCTAACATCGACGATGGGCATCTTCCGCCTTGGTGATGTCACCTTCAGAGCAGCATCCTCCACGATAAACTCCGTTGCCTCCCCAGAATCCCCAGACGAACAGCTAGGCCATTGCCCTTCCTCGGAAACAAAAATCTCTATCGATGGCCGAACCAACGTGACTCTTCTTCGTTCCGGGCCGCGACCAAACATCTCCATCAACGTACTATCGGTACGCAACTCCGGAATTCGTCCCTTCAGCCGGCATTCAGAATCTGCCACCCGCACATCAAAAAAGGTAACGGGCTCAAACCAGCCTCCAGTCGCTGACGCGGATTGGACCGACCATCCCAACTTCCCGGCTGCATCCTTTAGTACTCCATCGCGAAGTGAGGATCCAAAAACCATAAACGGGAAGAGGAAAACACCGAGCGACAACAAACAACCGAGCAAAGGAATGCCCACGACAGCTCGCCTCAACATCGCCTTCCGACGCGAACACTTCTCAATGCTGGATTCAACAACTGAAATCCCCATCACTCTCACTCCGTTGCGAATTCAAAGGTCCGACTGGAATGGGATCCGACGCCCTGGCCCACAACCGCAGAATGCAATCGTGAAACGATCCAAATTCCTACAACAGCGCGCGCATAAAAAAAGCCAGACTCCTAAGAGTCTGGCTTCATTGTAAGATCCCGGCACGACCTACTTTCGCGCGTGTGAGCACTATCATTGGCCTTGCAAGCTTAACGTTCGTGTTCGGAATGGGTACGCGTGTTTCCTTGCAAGTAATTCACCGGGAAACCACAGGGAGGACAGCGTAGCCGCCCTTCCCTGCGTTTATGTTTAATGAAGTCTAAGTTTTATACTGACCGTTAATCAAAGTGGCCAAACATTTCTCCATTAGTACTGGTCAGCTCAAACGCTTTCGCGCCTTACACCGCCAGCCTATCAACCTCGTAGTCTTCAAGGGGAGTTCAGAACCGAAGTTCAACGAAACCTTATCTTGGGGATGGCTTCACGCTTATATGCTTTCAGCGTTTATCACAACCGTACATAGCTACCCTGCGATGCCACTGGCGTGACAACAGGAACACCAGAGGTACGTCCCTCCAAATCCTCTCGTACTAAAGAGAATACCCCTCAAGTTTCGTACGCCCACAGCAGATAGGGACCAACCTGTCTCACGACGGTTTAAACCCAGCTCACGTACCACTTTAATCGGCGAACAGCCGAACCCTTGGGAGCTTCTT
>CAIJTV010000573.1:0-12549 GCA_903823635.1 uncultured Planctomycetaceae bacterium | reverse complement strand
ACGACGGAAGGCCCGTTTTACCCGAACAAGTTACCTCTCGACACGGACAACGATCTGCTGATCATCACCGACGGCGTGACTCCGGCTTTGGGCGAGATTACTCATTTGACCGGGCGAGTTCTGGGCCTCGACGGGGCTCCGATGCGAAACTGCCTGGTCGAGATCTGGCAGTGTGATCAGCAGGGAGCGTATCTGCATTCGGGAACCTCCAATGTCGAAAAACGCGATCGCAATTTTCAGGGCTATGGTCGATTTCTCACTGATCCCGAAGGACGTTACTACTTCCGCACAATCAAACCGGTTGCTTATCCCGGAAGAACTCCGCATATCCACTTTGCTGTCAATCGTGACAAAGAACGCCTGCTCACAACGCAGCTCTTTGTGAAGGATGATCCGGGAAATGCTCGCGATGGAATCTACAAGTCGCTGGGCGATCAGAAGGCCGCGGTCACAGCGGACTTTGCAGCGATCAAGGATTCAAAGATCGGCGAACTGGCGGCGAGCTTTGAAATCATCGTCGGGCACACTCATGAAGAACCTGACACTCGCGGACCAGGTCGCGGGGCGCCGCCTCGGCCAAGGTAACATTGACTGAAGTGATAGAAATGTCTGAAAACCAAGGGGATAAACCCATTAGCTGTGAGCTTGTTTTTAGCAGCGCACAGGAATCGTAGCGGAAGCCGCGGCGTTCTTCAGGAACGCTGCGGCCTGGCAGCCAACGGGAACGCGAAACGTCGGCACGCTACGTTCTGCATTACGATTCCGTCTGAATGCGTCGCTCTTTGTGCTGGCGCATTTTGCGGCAATGCTGTTCGATGGTATGCGAAAAATCACGAACGAGCTGCATCTGTTCTTCGATACGTTCAAGAGCAATCCTTGAATCGTGAATCGACCGCATGCGTCGTGACAGCTGATGCCAGTCGTGGCTGCCCTGCGGCGGAACTGTGAGATCCCGCGCGTTGCCGCGGACCATGCGGAGGCAGTCGATCAGCTCGCGCAGAAACACGTAAGCGTCTTCGATCGTCTCTTTATCCTGCGGGCGAATCAGACTCAGTCGCGACGCTTCGTGCAAAACCATCAGCGTATTCGGATGTCGCAGCGTCAGGAGATCGCGGCCAAACGTCAGTTGCAACGCCTGCAAAGCATACTCACAGTCCACGATGCCGCCATCGCTGAGCTTTGCGTTGACTGAACCGCCTCGAACCAGTTGTCGAACCTGACGTTCTCGCATGGCACGCATGGAAGAAAAATCGAACCAGCCAGCAGAGTAAACTGCCGTATGACAGGCGTCAGTCACAGTTGGCCCAAACTCCCTGTCGCCTGCAAAGCATCGAAACTTCACCATCGCCTGGCGTTCATAAGGCCATGCGGGGCCATCCATCCCGTAATAGTTTACAAAGTCCGTCAGCGACACGGCACACGAACCGGCCTGACCGAATGGTCTCATGCGAAGGTCGACATGAAAGATGCCGTTCTGAGCCGCACGAATGCCGGTCGCGACTCCACCGACCATCTGATCAAAGAAGACCGAATTTGAAACGCTGTCGGGGCCCGAGGTACGGCCGGGGGATTCGTAGATCAAAATCAGTTCGATGTCGGAGGCAAACCCCATCTCGACACCGCCAAATTTTCCGAGGCCGGCGACTGTCCAACGGCAATCGGTCAGCCCGTCTTCGCTCTTTGGAACTCCGTGATCACGAACCAGTCGTTGCCAGGAAATCTCCAAACCGCGACAAACCACGATCTCCGCCAGCTCCGTAATCTCTTCCGAAAACGCGCCGAAAGGTCGACAGTGGCCGAGCACGTGACGCATGTCGATACGAAACAGATGGCGGTCCTTGAAGTTATTCAGAGTCGCCCAGGCCATCTCATCTGTTGTGGCATGACTGATGGCTTCGTCCAACTCCAAAGACAGCGACTCACGACACTCACGAATCCCCAATGCTTCCGCGTTGGCCAGCAGCGGAAACAATTCCTGATGGCGTGACTGCAGGAATGTTTCCCACAGATATTGACTGATCCCCAGGACACGCGCGACAGCGTGCAAAACGTTGGGCCGCAGCAGTGACTGCATATTGTCAGGCCATGCCGAGGCTGGCTGAAGCCGCGACACCAGTTCGCGAAATCGTGCCTGAGCATGATGCGGATCGCTGGTCGAAGGCAGCCAGTGAGTAAACTGCTTGATCAAAGTCGCCGCAAGCTGCAGCTCCTGCAATCGTTCTTCGCTTTCAATCGGCCGACCGTTACGTTCACGGACATACAGCACGTCCTGAACTCGATCACCTTCCGCATCAATAATGGCCCGCAGCACTCGGAAACGGCTTAACGACAACGCGCTGGCCAGCTCATAAAGGAAGCCCCACGAGTCTGCTCCCGTGATATTCATCTGAGTCAGAACCGACCCCGGCAAACGGACCAGTTCCACCTCAACATCATCTGACCCCGATTCGCGTTCTGCCTGATCCGGAACCGCATCACAGAATCGAGCAAGCAATTCACTACGCACTTCGTCAATGCGTCCCGCTCGTGACATCTGCCCCAGACGAGAGATCTCTTCCTGCAGCGACAGAGCCAGTTCTTCGGCACTCGCATTCGCGGCGATTGGCACAACGGAGCGATCAAGACGCACATCAAAGCAGGCGAGAAACTTGCCAATGACACAGCGATCGCCAAAGCCGTTCATGCCTTCGCCAGTCAGTGCGTCGCCGCGGCGAATATCGAGACGACAAATTGACAGCAGTCCGCAGATCACGCCCAGCCACCCGGAAAAATCGATGCCGGCAATTGTCAGTTCCCACAATTCATCATCATCTTCGGAAACCTGCTGGCTGGTCACGACCGCCGATTCACCGCGATCCAGACGTTGAAAAATCCCGGCCAGAGTTTCCTGACGCTCTAAACGCTGTCGATCGGTCAGAGGCTTAGGATTCGCCGGAATAGGTATTAGCTCGCCGACAATCCGGGATTCATCGGACCGCACGGTGATGTCCTGCAATCGCTCGCCATGCAGACATTCATCAAAGATCGCGCGGACAGCTCGACGATGTTCATCAAACCGATGCATCAGCGTTTCGGCATCGGGATAGTCTAGTCGATGAGCCAGCCATTCGAGCTGACGGCGATCTTCGGGAAGTTCGTGAGTCTGCTGGTTATGCAGCAACTGCAGAGAATGCTCCACCGTGCGAAGAAAGACATAACCGGCTCGCAATTGCCGATACCATGCGGCGGTAATGAGTCCAAACTCCGCCAGTCGCACGAGCGAGTCGAGCGTGTTAAAGCTCAGAATTCGAGGTTCCTTTTCGCCGTGAATCAGTTGCAGACTCTGCACCAGAAACTCAACGTCACGAATTGATCCGATCCCCAGTTTGACTTCTGAGTGCAGTTTGCCACGCTGGCGCAGGCGGTATTCGATCTTCTCTTTCATTTGCTGAATACTGCTGCGAACCTGAGCGGCCGTACCAGAAAACAGCAAGGGCTTCATCGTCCGCAGAAACTGCTGACCGATCGTCAGGTCGCCAGCCACCTGTCGAGCTTTCAGCATCGCCTGTTTTTCCCAGATCGCAGCGTCATGCAGCAGATAGTCTGCGTAGGAATCAATCGTACTGACCAGCGGCCCGGCTTCTCCCCACGGGCGCAGTCGCAGGTCGACTCGATAAAGAAACCCGGGCGGGATGTCTTCCGCCAGGCCATCGATCGTGAGTCGTGCGATACGCTGAACCTCGGACGTGTCGCGATCGGTGATAAGCACAAGATCGATGTCCGAGCTGTAATTGAGTTCTTCGCCGCCGTGTTTGCCAAGGGCAATTATTGCGAGGCGACAGTCAGACTTTTTGATCTCGGAGTAAGCTATGTTCAAACAGCACTGGGCCATCGCGTCGGCCAGAAGCGAAAGCTGCAATGTCACGAATCGCAAATCCAGCAATCCGAAAGCGTCGCACATACCGATTCGCAGAAGCTGCCGACGCTGATATCGCCGCAGTTCTGTCAGCCGTGCTGTTCGACGGTTGTGTTGATCGGCTACCGTCATGGCTTCGGAAACAAACTGTTCCCGAGACTTCATTTCCGCCGTACGACCGTGCAGCGTCATGTTGGTTAACCATGACGGATCGGCCAGCAGAATCTGAGTCAGAAAAGGGCTGCCGCAGGCCAGTCTCGCCAGAATCTCCAGCGAGCGTCGTGACTGTTCAAACAACGCAAATGCATCCAGTTGTTCGGTCGCATTACGAACATACTGATCCATAACATTCAGCACGACACTTCGCAGAGGAGCTTCGCGGACGACTCGTTCCAGCGTCTCGTACCAATGCGGAGCGGCTGGCGGAGTTGTTGGAGTGACCTTCGAAGATCGATACCCTTCCGACGCCAGCCAGGCGTCTCGCAGTCGTTCCAGAATTCTGACTCCAGAAGGCGGATCAGCAATTCCGAACTGCGCAAGTTTTTCGCAGTTGGCGTCGAAGCGTTCTTCCGTCAGGTTTTCGAAGCGAGGAAACATGAGTTACTTTGCCGGAGCCGTCGCAGGTGCAGCCTGTCCGGAAAATGTGTGAACATCAACCGCTTTAAAGTCCAAATCTGTCGTCGGGTCATGCCCCTGCAGACTAAGGTGACCGGCTTCCAGTCGTTTGCCCGCACGCGGATTTGGATTGGGCTCGCGAGTATCCTGCCAGTTAACAACCTGATAACCGTTGACCCACGAAGCAAACCGATCACCCTGAGCGATCAACACCGCCGTCAGGAATTCTCGATCATTCGCCGGGACATAGCGAGCTGCCACGCGGCGAAAGATCGCACCCGTTCCGGAATCGGCCGGCCTTGAGCGATCTCCGTCTTTAAGCCCATTATGCAATTGCATTTCGTAGCCATGTGACGGTGTAGCTTCCGTCCCGGGCTGTGCTCGAAAGAAGACGCCGCTGTTCAGGCCATCGCCGTTAATGCGTGCTTCCACCTTCATCGCGAAGTTAGAAAACGTCTCTTCGGTTTCCAGAAATCCAGGCCCGTTGGACACATGCAGCAGTCCATCCTTCACGGCAAACTCGCTCTTCGAGCCGGGGACTGCTCGCCAGCCGGTTGTGTCCTGACCATTCAGCAGTGGTCTAAACTTCAGCGGGCGAATGCAAACGTTTCGATAGGCAGCTCGCCCCTGATTCATCTGCAGCCCGAGCCGTCCCGTGAGGCGCACGGCCTCGGATGTATCCGTAAAGTCCACGATCTGCTGACCATCAAGCCAGACCTGAATGCGCGGTCCGTCGCAGAGCACTCGAAAATTATGCCACGCGCCTTCAACAGCGGGAACATTCTCCGCAATATGACGAGCCACCAGACTGCCGGTTTTATGAGTCGGATGACTGTCGCAGATATTCAATTCATAAGTGTCCGTTGCCGGATTGGCTGCGTTCAATACGGTTCGCAGGAAGAGTCCGCTGTTGCCACCCGCGGACAGATGAAAGTCGCAGCGAAGTTCGAAGTCATCAAGATCAAAAGGAGTCAACAGCAGGCTCTTTTCGCCGCTGTCGACAACGATCGTATCGTCTTCTACATGCCAGTTTGAGATCGTTGGCACGTCCCATCCGAAAAGTGACTTTCCGTCAAACAGACTGATCCAGCCTTCTTTGATCTCATCGGCTGATAAAGGCGGAGCGACAAACTCCACAGCCTCCGTTGTCGCTGCCGCACTGTCTGGTTTAGGACTTTCGGCGATGGGAGATTTTGTGGAGACAGCAAGCTTTGCATCCGCGGCCGGAGTCGTCACCGCGTCTTTTGCCGACGGTTGTTCGATCGGGGCCGGACTGCATCCAAAGATCAGAACCACCGCGAGCGGCGTCAACAGATTTCGTGAGCCAGAGTTCATACAACTGATCCTGAGTCGCGGTCGATGTAGAGAAACAGATTTTGGTACGAGATTTGTTTTCCGCAGGCCAAGAGCGGCGTGTTGACCGGGTCAGATAATGAGCGTCTTTGTTTAACGGCGAGCCGCCCGTGATACCCTATGTTTCGAAAGATAACACCGGCGCCTTGCGCTTCGTCAAGTCCCTATCTGCCAAGTTAGGATGGACTTCCTTGCCCGCCGCAATTTGGTCGGACAAGTATGTCCAACTTACGTTTTTAGGTCAGACCAGGCACTCGCTTCTTTTCGCTCACGAAGTTCACGCCACCGGGATATGAACCCGGTGGCGAAAACGCTTCTTTCAAACTCTATTCCAGATCCGTCGGCTGAGCCACCTGTTCATTGAGCGTCCAGCGAAGGTACGACTCAAGGAACAAATCGAGATCGCCATCAAGAACGGGTTGAGGATTCCCGACCTTTGTACCGGTGCGAGTATCCTTCACGAACTGATCCGGATGCAGAACGTAGTTTCGAATCGTCTGACCGCCGAAACCGATTTTTGATTTCTCACCGCGTCGCGCGGAAACTTCGGCTTCGCGCTTTTCGATTTCAATCTGAAACAGTTTTGCGGTCAGCATCTTCTTCGCGGTGGCTCGGTTCTTATGCTGACTGCGTTCGTTCTGACAGGCCGCTACGACGCCTGTGGGAATATGAGTCAGTCGTACAGCCGAGTCAGTCTTATTGACGTGCTGTCCGCCCGCTCCGCTGGATCGATACGTGTCTTCTTTGATATCCTTTTCCCAGTTGATATCAATGTTGACTTCGTCGTCGATTTCCGGAACCACATCCACAGCCGCGAACGCCGTGTGACGACGTCCGGCCGAATCGAACGGACTGATACGAATCAGGCGATGGTTGCCCGTTTCGCCACGCAGATAGCCATAGACGAAATCGCCAGTGATCAAAATCGTGGCGTTGCGAATTCCGGCTTCTTCGCCCGGCGACAAATCAATCTCTTCGATTTTGAAACCGCTGCGTTCCGCCCAGCGCGCATACATTCTCAGCAGCATTTGAGCCCAGTCAGCCGAATCGGTTCCGCCTTCTCCTGCCTGCACAGTTAGATAGGCTGAACAGACGTCTTCGGGATTGGCCATCGTCGCCTGAAGCTCGACACGATCAATTTCTGCGGCGAGCGGATCCACCAGCGCTTTCAGCTCTGCTTCGCTTTCACCGGAATCATCGTCAGCCGCGAACTCCATCAGCACCAGCATATCGTCGCCACTGCTGGACAGCTTTTGCAGAGGCCCCACGGTGCCTTTCAGCTTTCGCAGTTCTTCCATCTGAGTTCTGGCGCGTTCCTGGTCAGTCCAGAAGTCGCTGGCAGACATTCGGTCGTTAATTTCTTCGATGCGGGTCGTCTTGCCAGCCAGGTCAAAGACAGTCTCGAAGGTGAACGATACGCTTCAGTAATTCATTGCAATGCGCGCGGAACTCAGGATCCATGGTGAAACAGCTTCTTCGTAAACGGTTGGAAACTCACAAACTTCAGCAACACCCCAAACTGGGGGAGTGGGATTTCACCACAGGCAGCCATCCGATGCAATCGGGGGTTGAGTAATGCCACATTCGGAAGCAGAACTCATCAGTACGGACGAGTCGATATTCTGCACGGCCTACAAAAAAGGCACGGTAAACGGCTTGTCACCTGCCTGTTCGCGTGCCAACATCCACATGCAACCACGGATTTTACAACTTGGATACCAGAAGCAGTGAGCTTTCCTTAGTGTCAGTCTGTCGATCTGCGACTTGACCTGACGTTCAGGTTTTCATTCGATTCTTCGCTCAAGGTATCGTTATGCCTCGGAAATCCGCGTTCATTCGCCCTCGTCGTGGTCAGACTATTTTTCGAGTGGAATGGAAGAAAGATCAACCCACCGTCGTTCCTTACGTTGTTGAAACGTTCGCCTCATCATCACTCGCGGTGCGTAACCCGGCGGGAAAGGAACAAGTGATCATGGGAGTGGACGCGCTCGCCCAGTTTGGATCGAGCCAGGAAGACGCTCTCAGTCGTGATTTTGTTCGCATTGCCACATCGGTGGTCAAAACCGGCTCCGACTCAAAGAAAGCCCTCAGCGCAGTCGGCAAACTGGCAGCTCTGCTGAAATAGGCGTACTTTAGACAACGGCTTTGGCTGCTATTATCACTGGTTGCCAGTTTCAAACGTTGGCCATCGGCCCGGCTCTGTCGTCAACCTGACCAATTGCGTCCGCCGTCAAAACGCTGTGTACTATCGCATGTCCTGCGGATGAAATCAGAACGGCCATTGTCTATGCTTCCTGATCGGAGCCACAGAACTTGAGCAATCGATGCGCATCGAATTCTCAAGGTCATGGGATAATGGCTTCTGATTTACCGGCGAGACCTGTCGCGGATGATGCACGGACTGCTGAAACAATTTCCATGGATGTTATGTGGTGTCTGCCTCGCAATTACCGGGCTGGGACTTTGCGGCTTGGTGCGCGCTGACGAATTGTATGGTCGATCGCAGTTGATTGAGCGTCAGATCGTCTGGCTGATGATGGCTCTGCCCCTGATGCTGGCCATTGCCTTCGCGCCGACTCATTGGCTGCGTGCAGTCAGCGTTCCCACTTACATCGTGTCAGCCTTGCTGCTGGTTGTCACGTTGTTTATGTCACCGATCAACGGTTCACGGCGATGGATTCCTCTGGGGCTGTTTGATTTTCAGCCCAGCGAGCCGGCTCGACTGGCCTTCGTGCTGACGCTGGCTTCGTACCTGATGTATCGCGACAACCATCGCACGCTGAAGGGACTTATCCCGCCGTTGGTGCTGGCCATGGTTCCGATGTTGCTGATTATGAAGGAACCCGACCTCGATACCGCCGTGCTGTATATTCCGGTGCTCTACTTCATGCTGTTCGCCGCCGGCGCGAAGACTCGACATCTGGTGATGGTCACCGTGATGGGAGTTGCCTGCCTGCCAATTCTATGGACACAGATGAGCGCTGAGCAGCAATCGCGGCTGGTCTCTGTTGTGATTCAGCGAGACGGAGGACTGGCTCCCACCGGTGACGGGTTTCATCTGCATCAGTCGAAGCAGGTTCTTGCACTTGGCGGATTCTGGGGCAGCATGAATCAGGAGGAACCGCCCATTGATGATCCCTCCGCCTGGCAACTTCCTGCTTCAAGAACAGACTTCATCTTTGTAATGATCGGCGAGAAGCTGGGATTCCCTGGCTGTGTCGCGGTGATGATTCTGTATGCCATTTTGATCTGGAGATCTCTGCTGATCGCCAGGCGAACTCAGGATCCGTTTGGCCGACTGGTCATTACCGGCGTCGTCACACTGATGAGCGTTCAGACGATCCTGAACACAGGCATGACGGTCGGGCTGTTACCAATCACCGGGACGACTCTTCCGTTATGCAGCTATGGCGGCAGCAGTCTGTTGACGACCTACGCAGCGATCGGACTGATCATGAACATCGAAATGCACCGCAGCTATGACGTCGCCGGCCAGCCATTCGTGTTTCGTTCCACTTCGCATAGAAACGCGGCTTAGCGCCGAGCGGCGACGATGTTTGCAAGCCCCTCGCTGATGCTTTCTGAAGTCGCGTTTTTCAGGCCCGGGGGGTCGACACAAAGGGCAGATGTGTCGGCCCTTCAGGCCTTAGTCGCAGTGTTTTTTGTCGTCCGGTGGCTCACACCACCGGCAGAGGATGTGCCGGGCTTCCAGCCCTAACGACAATGCGCAACTTCAAAACACGTGAGCGAGAGATTTACGGAGGCATTGGTAAACCGCGAAATCGCAACCCCTCGCTGACGCGTCGGGTTATGTTGTTTTGAGGTTTGCGCGCAAAAAAAACAGCTCTGAAAAGTTGCCTCTTCAGAGCTGTTTCGTCAGCAGTCTGGATTCATCACGATACCGGGTCAGCCATTACCAGTTCTTTGGGCTGAGGATCCAATACCATTTGTCTTTTTCTTTATTGAAGTTCAGGTTCCACTGGCCATCGTCCCACTCGAGGGACACTTCACGCCAGCCCATCGGTACCTGTGGGTACGGATAGAATGGACCGATGTAAGGCCAGGCACTGGCACTGTACTGAGTCGGGTAGCTGACTGCTGCCGAGTTCGGGTACTGTGCGTATGATGGCCATGCATGTGATGGCAAGTGAGGATTGTTGAAGCTGGTCGGAGCATAACCCATCGCTGATGGATTCATCATGCTCGGATCCATCCCCGGCTGCATCCCTGGCTGCATATGGCCAGTCTGCATCATCTGAGGAGGCATGCCCGGGCCCATAAGCTGCGGAGGCATTCCCTGTCCCTGCATCTGCATCATCTGCGGACTGCCTGGATAGCCCATGGCTTCAGGATTGTGTGCGGTCTGAGTAATCGGCCCGCTGACCTTCAACTGATTGTTGACACTGCGAATGCCTGGCGTCTGCGAAGCAGCAGCACCAGCCGCCTGTCGCTGACCGACGGTCGCAACTTCACCACCCAGAGTGGCCACACCATTGTTAACGCGAATCTCGATGTCGTAACCGACAAGTCCGACCTGCGACAGTGATGAAGCAACCTGATTGGCCATTGCGGTATTATCCTGACCAGCAGGAACTTCCGCACTGACTCGCTGAATTGGTCGAGATGTCTCGCCGGATTCAGCGCCACCAGCCTGAGTAACGCGGCCCTGACGAGGATCGGCAGGACGAGTGGCCGAAGCACGCTCGATCTGTCCGCCCGCTGGCACGTATCGCAGGTTGTTCTCAACCTCACGAATGCCTGGCACAGACGCGGCAAGCTGCTGAGCATGTGCTCGCTGGCTGGCTTCGTGTACTTTGCCGCTCAGGATCGCAACGCCATCCTTCACTTCAATTTCAATTTCGCTGCCTTGTACACTGCCGCTTCTCAGAGCCGAGGCCACTTCGTCGGCCTTTGCTTGATTGCGAGCTTTCTCGGCTGATCCCGAGAATGGCATCTGAGGCTTCATTCGCCCACCCAGAAACCCGTCCGCGCTGGCGACGACCGGATTGGCCGCGATAACGCTCAGCACGAGCAACCACTTACCGTACTTTCGCATGAAAGTTCTCCTCCGTGAGGTACCTTCCGTTCCGGATCGCACTCGTACTGCTGAGAAACCGTCCCGGTGGTCTACTGTCTACAATTCTCGGACGCTGACTGCATCTGGCAGACACATCCGCCAGAACTCCAGACTGCTGCAACCGCCGACGTCAGTCAGTGGTGATCGGTCTCCTGACCCAATCACCTCCGCGTGTCCGTTCTCACGGAAACATCATCGCGACAGCGCAACAGAACTACACAATCCATTCTTCGGTCCTGTCGTACCGGTTGGATAAACATTTCTGGTTTTTTGGCTCGTGACGATTGAAGGGCAGGCCAAATCCCATGTTGGAAAGGCACTGCCGCAAATCCAGCGGCAGTTTCTGCCGCCGGACGTGACGTCGAGCAAGTCATAGACTTCGATTTAAGGGATCAGCCTTAAGGCGATCGAAGCTGCGTCGAAGACCGCATTCTCAGTGTAATAAGCTGCAGTCAATTGAATGATTCGTTCAAGCAATCCTCACCCTTCCGGCACGATCACTGAACACAACCTCATCTTATTCCGTCAGTGCAAAATCCACGACGTTCTCGTTGTCTTCGTTGACGACCGCAATCAACCCGGAAGTTGCAGCGTCAGCATATTTTGCTGGAACATTGGATTTGGGGGCCGGCGGAAGCGTCGATTCACCAACTCCCGGAGGTTGGTAAGCGGTATCTTCAGTTGCCGGCAAGGCCGGTGTACTGGCCACTGGTGGAGTGTGGACAATTGAAACAGAGTGTTTTCCCGGGACTGCGCCATCAAATGCAGAGTAGGTCGTCAGTTGATACTCACCCTTTTCATCTGTCTTCCCGAAAGCCCCCCGGTTGGCCTCTGCATTCAAAAAGGTGATGTCGGCGTTAGCCACCGGATTTCCCTTTAGTGTTACAACACCCCGCACTTTGAATACGGGAAGGCGATTCAACTTTTCACTTTTTGAGCACCCTGCAGTGAGAAGCATCAGTCCTACCAAGGCAACGCGAAGTAACATCACAAATCCCTTAAAAAAGCTGTTGAGAACAACGTTCCGTGCAGGCTACCGCGATCGGAAGCAACTAAAAGGTGAACCGCCGCGTCACACTGTAGTCTATCAGGAACGGTTCGTTCGGCAAGTTGTTGCGACCTCACCGCGTCCATGATTTGATGGCTCAAGTCGCGGATTTCGGTAGGTCCTGCATGCAGGGCTGCACTTCGCGGCTCGCCGCAACTTCGGTGCATGCGATGCTCTACTTTGCAGCCAGCAATCCTCACCTTGGTGCAACCAAGGTTCGCCTAGCGGCGAAAGTCCTTTCCGGCAGAAAGGACCTACTTAGACAACCAACTGCGACTACACCCGCTTCCATGACACGATGGCTCCAGTCACTGACAAATGAACAAAGAGTGAACGAAAAACGTCCACTCGCATTCGGATTATACAAGTGTGATAAAAAAGTGTGCAAAAGGCTGCTTTTCAGGTTGCAAATGTCCGGATAATTAAATATTGATGAATTTCCCATCATTTTCACGTTGTAATCTTTCCCTTTCTAAGGAACGCTCCATGTTGAGCCAACGACCAGCTACTAGACGACCGGGCTTTACGCTTATTGAACTGTTGGTAGTGATTGCGATCATT
>CAIJTV010000572.1:0-2530 GCA_903823635.1 uncultured Planctomycetaceae bacterium | reverse complement strand
CCATACTTGCCGGTGGAAACCATCACGACAAATCCCGGCAGGCTTTCGGATTCAGATCCGAGTCCATACAGCAACCAGGATCCCATCGCTGGTCGCCCCGCAATCATCGTCCCGGTGTTCATAAACGTATGAGCCGGATCATGGTTGATCGCATCAGTATGCAGTGATCTCACAATGCACATATCATCAGCGCACTTTTCTCCGAGCAGCGGCCAGATTTCGGAGATTGATTGTCCCGATTTACCCCATTGCTTGAACGAATGCTGAGGACCGAAACAGTTCAGCTGTGCTCCCTGCAGTTGTGCGATCTGTTGGCCTTTGGTGACCGACTCCGGCATTGGCTTGCCATGGAGTTCAGCAAGCTTTGGCTTATTATCGAACGTATCGATATGAGTCATCCCGCCGGCCATGTACAGCCAGATGATGCGTTTGGCTTTGGGTTCGAAATGCGTCGGCTGGATAACACCCGACCACTTGGGAACTTCCTGCTGAGACGCTCTCGTCTGCTGCGCCAGCATTGAGCCCAGAGCCATCGAACCCAGGCTGAGACCTGAGTTCCGCAGAAATGACCGTCGGGCGATTTCAGAGGGTAAGTTCAACATCAGTATCAGTTCCTTGTAATGACTTCGTGCAGATTCAGAATCGTGCGGGCGACACTGGTCCATGCCGATAACTCCGGAGTTGGCAGATCCGCGGGCATCGGTTTTTCACCCACAGTCATCAACAACGCAGCGGCGGCAGCGTCAGCCTGATATTCGGTCAAATGAGTCGTCAAAAGTTGTTCCAGAACGACCGCTTCGTCGTCCTGAATTGGTCGCGATAATGCTCGCCGGAATGCAAAGTCCAGACGTTCTCGCGTAGGACCATTCTGCCGCAGAATCTGCTCCGCAAAAGTTCTTGCGGCTTCAACGTAGCTGGGATCGTTCAACAGAACGAGCGACTGCAATGGCGTATTCGAACGAGGTCGATCGGCCGTGCATTCTTCGCGACTTGGAGCATCGAATGCCAGCAGACTTGGATGCAAATACTGACGCTGCCAGTGAGTGTAGAGACCTCGGCGATAAAGCGCTTCTCCCGTGCTGTTCTGCCATTCACGAGTTGGAAAGTTGAGATACGCCCAGTATCCCGCCGGCTGATAAGGATTCACACTTTTTCCGCCGATGGAATTCACCAGCAAGCCGCTGATGGCCAGAGCATTGTCACGCACAAGTTCGGCATCCAGACGGAATCGTGACTGTCGAGCCAGCCAGCGATTGTACGGATCGGCTTCTCGCACTGGCGGACTTGTTAAGGATGACTGACGATACGTTTGCGACATTACCATCGACTTGATGGTCCGTTTAAGATCCCAGCCGTGGCTGCGAAAATCTTCGGCAAGATAGTCCAGCAGCTCCGGATGACTTGGCCATTCGCCCTGAGCACCGAGGTCATCCAGCTTGCGTGACAGACCGGCTCCAAAATAAATCTTCCACAACCGATTCACGACAACTCGAGCGGTCAAAGGATTCTCTTTTGAAACAATCCATTTCGCCAGATCTAGGCGATTGAGAACTTTGTCAGCAGGAGGAGCTTCAGCAAACACAGCCGGGAAAGCCGGAGTCACCACTTCGCCGGTGTCATCCATCCAGTTGCCTCGCTTCAGGATTCGCACCATTCGCGGGGACACAGCTTCCGTCACGAGCGTCGATGGGATTGCGTTGTTGAGATCTGTACGCTGCTTTTCCAACGAGGCCAGTTGTTCGCGGGCTGGATTCAGCAGCGGAGATACCGTGCGATAATACGTCGCCAGCTCTGCTTTCTGAGCATCAGTTCGTTGCTCCAAGGGAGTCGACAGAATGGCCAGAAGATTGGCCGGTGGAGCATCAGAAGCTTTGATCGGTCGAACCGCTGTCGCAGCAGACAGACGGAAGCAGCCGAGATTGTGTCCGGGATTATCCAGGTTCTGAGCCAGCGTAATTGTCAGCGTCGCACCTTCCTTCAGCGTAAGATCGCTGGCGGTTTCGAAGACGGCGAAGTTTGGCTGACCGGCTTTCTCCATAATCGCCCAGCCCCACTTGGCGCCTTTCGCGTCGCCGTCGATCGCGGCTTCCACGGCCCATTTTTTATAAGGGTTTCCATCAGCGGCCCCGGTTTGTTCGTAAGTGGCCGAAGCATTCTGCAACGGAACTGCGACCGGCTCTGCTTCGCCCTCTTTGACCTTCAGAATGATTTCGGAAAGCACGAAGTTCCCGTTGCCTGCTCGCCCCGGCCCTTTGTTGGGCAGCGAATCATCCGGCAACACTTCGAGTCGGATCGCGGTCACCGCTGGCGGCAGTTTGGAGAACGTCAGAGTATATGTGTCTGTTGCGCCGTTCTTTTCTGAGACGAGGATCGCCCCGTCTGCTCGAGGCGTTAGTTTCGCACCTTCCAGAGACACCATCGTGTCGGCCGTGAGCGGCGTCCAGGGAATCTGAGTTTTCTCCCACTCCAATTGTGCGGCGGTCAGTTCGGCCGTATCGGTTTCCAGGACCTTCTTTGCCGAGGCAATCTG
>CAIJTV010000571.1:0-1958 GCA_903823635.1 uncultured Planctomycetaceae bacterium | reverse complement strand
CATCCGACTTCGGCTCCCTGGATTCTGGTATCCAGTCGTAAATACCGGCGCGATTTGGAGATCGACCTGTCATCAGGCCAACTCGAGACGGTGAACAAACCGGTGCCGCGGAATAGAAATTTGTGAAGCGAATCCCGGTCGCAGCCAGCTGATCGAGGTTTGGCGTTTGGATCTGAGGATGCCCGTTGACTCCCAGATCACCGAATCCCAGATCATCGCACAGGATGACAACCATGTTGGGCCGTGATTCCGCGGCCTGCAACGTGCCTGAAACAGGCGTGTCGAGAACGATCAGAAGCGGCAGTAACAGAGTCGATAGTCTTCCACGCATCTTCCGATTCCTCTTGTTCGTATTACCGAATGTGATGCACGCTTGCGGGTTTATTCGATGCCGCGATACTACCTTTTGAAGTTGCGCCATTTCGTCCCTTCTCCTCCGCATCGGGGAAGAAGGTGGCCGTCAGGCCGGATGACGCGGTTTACGGAAAGATGAAGTTCGAGAAAAAGCCCCCTCACCCTGCCCTCTCCCCCAATTCATTTGCGACCAAATACAACCTTATAACGATGTACCATATTCGCAAATGAATTGGGGGAGAGGGGACATCATGAACAAAACGCGCAACTTCAAAAATAATACCTCAGGTTATCGCGGAAGTATATCTGATCGATCGTCTACGGTCTTGCTCGGATAGGCTTGTTTGTTTTCGACTGTTCATCCATGGAACCGTGCGGCTCGATGAATTTGAAAGTGACGACACAGTCGATCGAGATTCTTGGTCGACAGATTGTTTTCGATCTTCCTGCCGATCAGGAAGAGATGCTGACGCTCGCGCTAAACGGTGAAGCGTCCGGTACTTCCGAATGGGATCCCTATTGGGGATTGCTTTGGGCGGCGGCTCCGGTGACGGCCGAATTGCTTTTGTCGCAGCAATGGGATCGCGGCCTCAGATCTCTGGAGATCGGGTGCGGAGTTGGACTGACGGGCATCGCCGGACTGATGGCCGGGCTTGGCGTCACTTTCACCGATCATGCCCCTGAAGCTGTCCGAATGGCACAGGAGAACGCGGCTCGCAACGGATTTGTCGACGCGAAAGGGCTGATCTTCGACTGGCGTGAACCGGTCAGTCAGCAGTTCGATTTCATCTTTGGGAGTGACATCCTTTACGATCTGGCCGTACACGAACCATTGCTCACCACTTTGCACGCGATGTTGTCACCGGCGGGGCAGGTCTGGATTGGTGATGCTGGCCGAACAAATGCCCCCAAGTTCGTCGAACGAGCGAAGGCCGGTGGCTGGCACGTCGAACTCCGCAATAGCCAGAACAAACCGAACGCTTCGCCAAAGCATCTTGAGTTCCGTTTGATCGTGATGACTCGTGAGTCCACAGTTGCGAGTTAAAGAATAGTCGATTTAAGCACTTAGGATCGGCGGATCAGTACTTGTCCATGGTGTCGGGTTTTGCTCAGAGAAATCTCTGATGCAACACACACGCATGACTGTTGCTGTAAGTTAGTAGTTCCGCGTGAAGGTTGTCTTTGGCCGGCGAAGTGGTCCGCGAAATCCAGAGCCGCCGCGATGACAAGCGACGTGTCTTTCCGAGACGCGTCAGGTTCTCTTTTCGAACGTTGACCTACTTGCGATGCTTGCAGTAGTTTTTTGATCCTTCCACGGACGCTTTCTGGTCCAGGTCGATGTCATTTGAGCTGTGCTTGTTCCCCCAGCCAAAGATCTTCTCGAACAGAGGCAGCAGCCGATTATTCTGGAGTCCCTTCTGAAAATAGACCTCGTGCTCCTTCTCCTTGATGCCCATTTCGTAGAGGACATCATCGTGGCGGGTGATGCCCAGTTCATTGAAGTATCGCATCATGATGAAGTACTCGCAGACATTTCCGCTTTCCAGTCGTCCCGCAAAATAGTACGGCATGAACCAGCCAATCAGATAGCAGCTGGCAGAGAT
>CAIJTV010000570.1:0-4758 GCA_903823635.1 uncultured Planctomycetaceae bacterium | reverse complement strand
CTTTACTTTCCCGGAGATCATTGAAATGAAATCACTGTTTCTTCTCGTCGCAATCGCCAGCACTGCGTACGTGAGTTATTCGTACAGTTCAACAGATGGCAAAAGCTGCCTTGTTTGCCCAATGACGGGCGAGTCAGTCTTCACATCGGCCGAAGCTGAAACAGAAGCAGGCCCATGCTGTGCCAGCGGAACTGCGTCTCTATTGACAGGTCTTGCAGGCGACGCTTCTTCATGTTGCAGTGAAGCATCTGGCAGTTGCTGTGCCAAAGGCGACACTGACGCCACGTTGACTTCCGCCGCTGGTGCTGAATGCGAAGCAAGCGGCGAAAAAGGCTGCTGCAAAGACAAAGCGGACGCTGTAGATGTCACTGAAACCCCGGAAGCAATCGCTCCTGAAGGCCAGGAAGTTGTCGCTGAGTTGACCGAAGCGGAGTAATCCGGCTTTCGCGTACTGCAAAGAACTCTCCGCCAGAATTCAAGGAGTCGTACAGAAGTGCGACTCCTTTTTTCATGCCATGGGACAAGACACGGGTCAGCAAAGTGCCGTTTCATCGTGTCTTGAGCATCTTCGTTTAACGACAACGCCGTTGCTTAGCTCTGCCAGTACGATCAAAAACCTGATGCTTTTCTTGGATCGCTGAGTTATCTTACGGCGGTCCCATAGTTCTGAGAAGGAGCAAACCGTGTCGACAGCACGCAATAGAATCACGCCACAGGAGTATGTGATTCGCGAACGCCAGGCGCCGATCAAAAGCGAATTCTATCAGGGGGAGATTTTCGCGATGGGCGGGGGCTCCGCGAATCACAGCTTGATCGCGGCGAATTTTGTGGGAGAAGCTCGCAACTCGCTCAAGGGCAGGCCATGCGCCGTCTTCAACAGTGATCTTCGGGTTCAGGTCCAGTCGACGGGTCTGTATACATATCCTGATGCGACTATCGTCTGTGGCGAGCTGTTGTTTGATGACGATCATCGCGACACGCTTCTTAATCCCACGGTGATCGTGGAAGTCCTTTCTGATTCGACGGAAAAATACGACCGCGGTAAGAAGTCTCACCACTATCGCCAGATTGCATCATTGAAAGAACTGATTCTGATCGCACAGGATCGTTCTCATGTCGAACGATTCACTCGCCAGGCAAACGGCGACTGGCTGTTTCACGAACAGAAAGAACTTACAGCAGATTTCGAATTAAAATCGCTCGGCATTTCCATCGCTATCTCGGAGTTGTATCGCGGCGTGAAGTTCGAACCGATTGAGGATGACGTCAACGCCAGTCGCTGACCCCGATTAGTTCGTACGAGAATTGCTTCTCGCCGTATTGCGGATTCGGCGGCGGATTTGGTTGCGACGCCGTGTCGCGCTGGCGGAGAAGACGCGGCGCAGGACGTTGCGGAAGCCGGCTTCCAGATCTTCTACTGTCATGTAGTCCGGCTGATAAGTTACGTCAAACAACGTGTAGGCCGACCATCCACGTTCGACCAGCAGGCGTCCTTCCGATTGCAGTTGACGATAAAGACTGGTCCCGGGAAACGGAGTTTGCAGCGTGACCTGGATCTCGGCCAAAGAACAGTTCAACAGAAATTCCGTCAGTGATTCCAGCGACTGAGCGGTCTCGCCGTCAGCTCCGATGATGAAGCAGCCATTCACAGCCACTCCCGCACTCTGAATGGCATCGACCGCGTTCATGATCCGATTCAGCTCCGCCTGTTTTTCGCCCATGCCAGGATAGCGAAACACCAGTGATTCGATTCCCATCAGCACTTGCTGACATCCGGATGAGGCCAGTCTTTGCAGGATTTCGGGACGTTCGCCAATCCGCCAGTCGGCTTCAGTAAACCAGCGTGCTCTGGCGTCCTGCAGCGCGTCGAACAGAGGATTCACATCGCGTGAACCGGCGAACGTGTTATCGTCCGCCAATTCGATCAGAGGTCGCGACATGAGCCGCTGAATTACGGCCAGCTCTTCGCGAATTCGCTCAACGGGTTTTTCAGCAAATCGACTTAGCAATCGACTGGCTCCACAGAAACCACAGGCCAGCGGGCAACCGGCCTGCGTCTGCAAAGTGAATCGTGCGGGCGTCTGAGACAGGAGGTCGAAGCGAGGCATCGGCCACAGCGGCATCGTGTTCAGCGGGACCACATAGCGGCGCTGCAGAGTCCCCGCCAATACATCCTGCAGCACCTGAGGCCAGACAGATTCTCCTCGTCCCACGATCACGGAATCGCACCACGTCTCTGCTTCTTCCGGACAGGCACTGGCATGCAGTCCCCCGATGATGGTTGGAATCTGGTGGGCTCGAAGACGAGCAGCAAGGCGATAGGCCTCTTCGATAGACGCGGTCAGTGCCGAGATCGCGACAAGATCCGGCTTATCGGCAAGGATTCTTTCGATCGACTGTTCGCACACCTCGGACGTCCCGCGATAGCTGCACGTCCACGGTTCTGGCGTCATTCCGGCAAGTGTCAGCACGCCCAGCGCCGGCAGTTCAGCGATTGCGGAAGCTCGCTGCTGCAGTCCGGGAAGGCTCATCCCGAGTTCCAGCATCTGCGGCTCGCGCACGCGAAAGCCGGTCATCGGTACAAAGGTGACATGCGGCACGGATCACCCGCCAGAATTTCTGCGGCACGTGCTTATAAGTCTGACCACAGGACAGTGGGAACGTGCAGCGAGGGCCAGTGGTGACGGACGCTACCGTGACTGAGCAGCGGAGATAGTCTCGACAGTTTTCTGAGATCGCTTCTTGAATTGTCGTCGCACTACAAAGACTGCCGCCGTGATCACCAAAGCGGCGTAGAGTCCGACGACAGAGTGCGACGGATTGACCACGTAATGGAGAATTCCCTCTGTATGGTCCGGATGTCCGTGGCCTTCGTGAGCCTGAACGATCGGGGCGGCAAACAGCATCAGGGAAACAGCAATCAGACGTCGTGGCATTTTGAAATCGACTCCGAGAAATCACAGGAGGTAAAGAATCCAAGTCCCGGCTTGTCTCGACAACGTTTTTTCCGAACGCGGTCACCAATGAGGCAATGGTCTCAATGATGCATCCCGCGAAAACCCGGCCTCATTTTATACCGTGCAGAGAATAACGTTCAGGAACTGCTCAACAGGGACTTCAAACAAATCATATTCGGCTGCGGCGAACGGTAACAACTCCGGCTTGCGGTTGCCACGTTAATCCAATCAAGTCGCAATCGCGAAAATCACTCCAACGAAGCACATGGCCTAAGGATACATCAGGGCAAATTATTCGGGTGGCGTTTCAGGAGCGGGGGAAGCATCGCCATCGCTGTTTGCTCGCCCACGGCGTCTTCCGCGGCGTCGACCACGGCGTCGAGGTCGTCGCTCACCATCCGGTCCAATTGTTTCGTCCGGCCCGGAGTCTGTAGCATCCATGTCATCGTCTTCATCGTTGGCCGGGCCGTTCAGAGCTGACTGCGACCCAGCCAGAACTGGAGCACCGGTTCCCTCCAGACCTGTCTCGAAATCATCCTCCACAACCTGTCGAGATCGCTCAGGCTTCGCAGGCCCACGGGATCGTTCACGAGGAGGCCGGTTGCCGGCAGTTTCTGACTTTGCCTGTTCGCTTCTTGGCTGTTCGCTTTTTGGCCTGTCAGAGGCTTGCACGCGATCTGTCGCTTGTGCTCGATCTGTCGCTGGCCTGTCTGCTTGCGGCCTGTCTGCTTGCGGCCTGTCGATTGGTCCTCGATCTGTCTGTCCTCGTTGCGCGGACTGTCGATCATTTCTTGGGCCATTGTTTCGTTGACGATCATTTCCCGATGGACGTGCATCACCTCGCGGTGAATTGCGATCCTGCTGCCGCGGTGGACGTTCACGACGTGTTCCGAAGTTCCCCTGATTGTTACGCGGAGGAGACGAGTTCTGGGAACCAGTTGAGGAATCATTGTCCTCGGCCGAGTCGGAAGAATTGCTCTCGCCGCCTTCGACACCAACCCCAAACTCCGGCGGCTGGAACCGCTCGATATCATCCGACAGTTTGCGACGTCCGGGAAACTGAACTCGAGGAGGCGGCAACTGCGGGACGTATGGCACGTGGGGTTCTTCGACAATCTCCTCTTCGACCAACTCACTGGGATCCGGAGGACTGAGGAAAGCCGAGACGTCAGGAGAAACGGTTTTTGGACGCTCCAGCGGTGTCATAAACCGCGGCGGGTCCACACACTCGCAGGTGTAACTGGTCGTGAAGCCCGGCGCATGAACTTCTCGCCCACACGCTGCGCAGCGGAAGACCCGCAAGACTCGAAGATCGTACTGAAGCGACGGACCTTTCATGGTAACCTTTGCTGGCGAACAACATCCATCGGGGTAAATTCCGAGCAGTCTTTGAACACGTTGGAGCGGAGTGTAGCTAACGCAGGCCGACTGCGGGAGCGTGTGACGGGAGTTCTCTGGACACGAGTGCAGCTTCAATGTTTGGCCGAAGCAGAATCGGGGACTGCAAACCATTGCCGTTCAGAAATCCGGTGTGGTTTGCGTTATCGGGTGCATGGCATCTACCATTGGTTTGTACCTTGTATTTTTGTGCCGTTTGGCTCATCAAGATCTTCGTGGTTCCTGCTCAGCGTAATTCGGAGGTTCCGCAGTATGCGTACTTCGTTATTTGTTTTCTCCGCACTTCTATGTGTGTTCCAGCCGTCATTTCGTCTGGCCGCCGAAGAGCCGTTCGCAGGAAAGAAAAGTGACTGGAACGGTTATGTGCGGTATGACTTCGAAATCAGCAGCCGTCCTGTGCTGG
>CAIJTV010000569.1:0-2442 GCA_903823635.1 uncultured Planctomycetaceae bacterium | reverse complement strand
GAATCGCGGTGGAAGGGCCTTGCAGTGCCAACGAGATCAATCGATCTGACCGTGGCATCCTCCATCACGATGCTCAGCCCTCTGGACGATCATCGTCACCAATTCTGCTGGGCTGATCTGTTACGCGACTTTCAGGCGATGATCGAACGCAAAGGTCAGTCCACTGAAATCGGAACAGTGTGGAAATCGGTCAGCTTTCGCAAGCTGAGCTTTGGTACTGAAGCCGCCTCCGGCAGCCAGAACATGAGTGTGATTCTTTCCGTCGTGGAAACCTCCCGACGACTCAAACGGCACTGCAGCACATTCGTCAAAGACGCCGTCTACGCCGTCTTCGGCCAGACAAACGCCCCGAGACTCATTCCTGCTCGATAAAAGGCTGTCAACGAGAAAAGGCTGTCACCGATTACTAAAGAACAGCCCGTGCAACTCTGGTTACATGAACTATTCGGCTTCCAGTTCAATGTTCCAGTAAGCCTCGCTGACGAACTTCGACCAGCTTTCGATACGAACACCGTGAGGTGCATACAACGGGTTCCACATTGGGCGAGTTGGCTTTTGCAGAAGCGGCATATTTGCCTGCTCGGGCGTTCGATTGGCTTTACGAGTATTGCAGTCGATACAAGCGAGTACGCAATTCGTCCAGCTTGACAATCCGCTGCGAGATCGCGGAACCACGTGGTCGATCGTCAGTTCTTCGCTGCCAGGTCGGCAACCGCAATACTGACACATGTAGCCGTCACGCTTAAACACGTTTCTGCGGCTGAAGGCCACGATTTTGACGGGCAGTCGATCATACCGAGTCAACGTAATGACTTCGGGAACTCGCAGCGTGAGCCACTGAGTTCTGATGACTGGATCCCCGTCAGCCGGACGAAGCTCAGCCCAGTCTTCCCAGCCATAAAGCTGATAGTCGCTCGGATCGACAATCCGAGCGGTCTCGTTCCACACCTTAGTCAGGGCACGAGAAACAGTCGAAACCGCAACCGGTTGCCAGTTACGATTCAAAACCAACGTTGGACGTTGCAAAACAGAACTGGTCATTGCAGTCTCCTGCCTTTCCGAGCCTATCTCTGTCTACTTCATTGGTGCCGTGTTGTACCGATCCATCAGCGAAAAGGCTCAGCCACGCCAATGAAGCTTACGCCGACAGCGCCCGACGTGCCAATCACATCGCACATTTTTCATGGATCGAAAAGGGGGTGTTTTGGGGGGGGCAAACCGCATCATTCCGGCACAACACCACAGAAATGAACACGGAAAGCTGATCGCTCGGAAAGCACGTTATTCAGCCGACCGGAACACGACGTATTCTCATTTGAACGATTGCCCGCTTGCCGACACCCGATTTTAGGCAGCACTTGCGATCTGGCGATCAGGAATAAGCAAGGGGAATCCTCTTGAGCCGGCCGGTTGTCGGACAGACGTACAGTTTTCGTCGCCATCCGGCTTGAAGAGGTTGGCCCTGCAAGAGCCCGCTGCCATGATAGAGTTGACCGTTTTCCTCGACGACTCGAAACTCAACAAGCTCCGTCAACTGCGGAAGAACCCTGCGAAAATCGGAGTCGACTCCCAGCCGATCCGCCAACTCAGCCAAAATATGGCTCCAGCGCGCACCAATTCTCGCGCCAAGGAATACAGCGATCGGACCAAATATTTTTCGGGGACGACACGCCATGGGGACTGACAGTTTTGCGTCGGCGACGACGAGTCGCCCATGCCCACCAAGTCGGCGTGTGCTGACTGTTGCTGTATTTTCGAATAAGTTGGAATGAGGTGCGGGAAGCATCCTTGTTGTCTTTGCGTCAGAGGAACCAAAACCGTTAATCTGCTGCTATGACACTTCCGCGGCATGAAGGTTCAGAAAGCTCTCGTGCCGCAATTGTTAACACAATCAAGCGGCCCGGCGAAAGCCGTCCGGCGTTCTGGTCCCAACGGGCAAGTAGGCGATTTCGTTTAACGGCGAGCCGCAGGCGTCGGCGACTTCACATTTCAGTCGCCTGTGGCTCGCCGCTAAACGATGATTCCATAAGCACTGTCTTCCCATTTCAGGTCTTTAATCTCACGGAGTACTTCTCATTCGCAGCGCGATTCCTGATGTGTTTCGAAATGCTCAGCCGGCGACAGACGGTGCTGCGGCCGCGCGCACAGAAATTGAGCGGCCAGCCTTTCAACCTGCGTTGTGTTACGGATCGCTAACGCTCAGCAGTCGCTATTTGCTGTCGCCTCTCGCCGGATTCACGACTCTGCCCTTTCGCCGCATCGTGCGTCGCATCGGAGGCATCGGACTTGCCACGACGGACCTTGTCAACGCTCGCGCGCTGGTCAGTCGAAATGAACGCACGATGCAAATGGTCGAAACGCATCCGGAAGATCGCCCTTTCGCAGTCCAGATTTTTGGCAGCGAAGCACAGGTGATGGCGGATGCCGCTCAGCTACTGGTCG
>CAIJTV010000568.1:0-3520 GCA_903823635.1 uncultured Planctomycetaceae bacterium | reverse complement strand
GCTACCGGAGTTTCTGACGGGCTGTCATCAACTTCACGTTCAACAGTCTCTGCACCCATACCTGAGTCATCAGCCGGCTTACGGCTGCTGGAATTCTTCTTGGCCATCTTGTCTGCTTGTCTTCCTTTAGAACTGAAAATCTGAATCCTGACCATTCTGCGGTCTGACCAAATCAATGACCAGAACTATTCACCGCAAACCTGGCGAGCGCGCGGAATGTAGCGAATGAGTAAGGAACCTTCGACATTCCTTTTGGGGATTGTTTGCAGGTTCTCATCCCGGATTCAGGAGGACCTATTTTGCGGCGGGAACTCGCTTTTGAGCCAATAACCAGTCGTAAAATTCGGGATTGTTGTAAGTCTCCGTCCACGAATCGTGTTCGGCTTCGGGGTAAATCGTCAGTTTCGGAGTTCCCCCGTGCTTGATCATCGCGTCGATCATTTTTTGAGATCTCTCGACGGGAACTCCCATGTCTTTGGCTCCATGAAACGCCCATGTAGGGAGATCTTTGAATTTTTTAGTCCAGTGAAGTTCACCCCCGCCGCAAATCGGAGCAATTGCGGCCAGACGCGACGGCGCGAACGCGGCTAATTCCCATGTGCCGAATCCGCCCATGCTCAGGCCCGTGATGCAGATGCGATCGGGATCGACTTTGTAACTTTTCGTCAGATCATCCAGCAACGCGTTCAGTTCGATCGGCTCCCACGTGCGATCTTTGGGGCATTGCGGTGAGACAACGATGAAGGGAAACTCCTTGCCTTCTGCGATCAGTTTTGGTGGACCGTGTGTCTTAACCAGCTCCAGATCGTCGCCTCGTTCTCCCGAGCCATGTAAAAACACCAGCAGCGGCCATGATTCTTTCTGGTCATAGTCTTTGGGCAGGTACAGCAGATAGCTCATCTCGACTCGAACAGTCGTGTCGAGCTTTTTCGCCGTCTGTCCGGCGTTATCAGCCGCCAGAATAGGTGCAAACGAGGTCATGAGAACAAGCAGTAACAGCAGAGTTCGCAACATCAGTTCGGTCCGCAGCAGTGTTAAAAGAGGAAGACAACGAGAGACGAGCAGTAGTCTGTCAGAGCTAAAGACGTAGGTTTGGACATTCATGTCCGACAAACCTGCGACGGGCAAGAATGCCCATCCTACCTCAAAGTGGAGACTCCGCCTCGCAGAAGTTTCTCATGGTCTTGTCGAGTATGCCAGTATGCCCACAAAATGAAAACCGCCTGCATCGGCAAACGGAGCAAATGAACCAGCGGCGGGGCAGGAAGAATCTCCTGATGCTGGAACAGGTGGATGTTGGCCGGGAATACAGCAAGCATCAACGCAATGATTCCCCACGCGGCGACTTTTGAAAGGCGAGGAATCCCTAAAGACACTCCGAGCGCAATCTCGAACGCACCGCTGATGAGCACCAATCCCATCGGAAACGGCAAATAGGGTGGCATGATCTTCAAGAAAAACTCGGGGCGAGCGAAATGCATGGATCCGGCGAATACGAGGAATCCTGCAAGCACAACTTTTGAAACGACTTTGATCTTTTTCATATTCGTCTTCGTTGAAAGCCGAGCTGCGTTACGAGCAAAGTCGGAAAAACAGGAACAGAGAGCGGTGACTATTATGTTGCAGAATCCACAATTCTTCGTCGGCTGGGGGACTTTGTCCCTGATTAATTCGGGTCTGGCTCAGGCCAAAAATCGCAGCGGCTTACTTTGGTGGGTTGCTTCAATCTTCATCGGGCCGCTGGCCACGTTGCTTATCGTAGTCCTGCCGAAGCACAAGGAAAGCGCGTGATACAACAGGAGGTTGTTCAATTCATAGATTGCAGTTTTGCACTCGGACGAGTTTTGCGGTTTCAGGGGCGTCGCTCATCGACCGTCGTGCTGATTGCGTTTTTTGTGAGTCGGTTGGCGTAATTGCCACCACAGATGCCGAAAACGAACGTGAATAGCAACTGCCCGAGAATCAGGAAAGCGGCCCCATTTTCCCGGGCTGTATGCCTCAACTGAGCCTCGCGAGAACTCAACGGTGCATCGTAAATCGAACGAAGAGGTTCCGTCAGTGAAGTTAGCAGCGCTGTCGTTGGCAATCGAGCCGTGCTGCCTCGTCGAAGTTGAAATTCATCCGCCAGCCAAACACTGGACAAGTAGGCCAACGCTGAAATGAGGAATCCCAGGGCAAAAGTGCGACGAGTATCTGACGTGACAGCGGCCTGAATTGCAAACATCAGGAAACGTACGATCAAAATTGCGGAGACCAGTTGGCACAACCTTGTGTTTAGAAACGGTGCTGCCACGCAAGCACACACAAACAAGTAGCCGTTGATGGCTGATCTTGATACTGGTTTCGGGGCCATCGTCTGAGCTTAAAAAAACGGATGAAGAACTTCCTTGTGCTGGAGGCGTTGACGACACCCTCCCTTCCGTCGCTACTGTACGGAACGCGAATTCAGAAAGCGACCGGGAAACACCGTCGGTTCGCCTGCGGTTTGCTATTGAACAATCTTGTCGTTGAGCCCATTCGGACGTGGCCGCAAAGAATTTCCTGCTCTCGCTCTGACAAGTCCGGAGGCCAGGTTTCCTGGGATTTTGTGGCGACAATTTTCAAGCCGAGTAAAGACTTTCGGGAAGAAATCCTGCAAAAGACGGGGAAGGTGCAGAATGCGGACCGGCTCGATTGAGACGCCCGGCGTTCTCAGGTAAGAAGCACTTCCTGAGGGATCATTCTTTCGGGATTCGGAACGCAGGGTTACTATGAGTCGGCATATTTTTGTCACGGGCGGCGTGGTTAGTTCACTGGGTAAGGGGTTAACGTCTGCCTCGATCGGAATGCTGCTGGAACGACGCGGTCTCAAAGTCCGCATGCAGAAACTGGATCCGTACCTAAACGTCGATCCGGGCACCATGAGCCCTTATCAGCACGGTGAGGTTTATGTTCTGGACGACGGATCCGAAACAGATCTCGACCTTGGCCACTACGAACGATTCACCTCCGGAATTCTGAATCGAGATTCGAATTACACGACCGGTCAGATTTATCTATCGGTGATCGAAAAGGAACGTCGCGGCGAATATCTCGGCCGCACTGTTCAGGTTGTGCCCCACATCACCGACGAAATCAAAGCATCGATTCTTGCGCTTGCGACGCCTGATGTCGATGTTGTGATCACTGAATTGGGTGGCACCGTCGGGGACATCGAAGGTCTTCCGTTCCTGGAAGCCATTCGTCAGATTCCGCTCGACATCGGCAAAGAGAATGTGATGTTCATTCATCTGACGCTGGTGCCTTACCTGAAGGCGGCTCGTGAAGCCAAGACGAAGCCGACTCAACACAGCGTTCAGCAGCTTCGTGAAATCGGGATACAGCCGGACATCCTGATCGTGCGTACCGAACGTCCCATCGGTCGCGAACATACCGACAAGATTGCCTTATTCTGCAACGTCGAAAAGAAGGCGGTCATTGAAGAAGTCGACAAAGAATTCTCCATTTACGAAGTTCCGATCGGCCTGATTGAACATGGTCT
>CAIJTV010000567.1:0-2160 GCA_903823635.1 uncultured Planctomycetaceae bacterium | reverse complement strand
TGCCCATCACCTTGAACCATAGCTCCTGAGTCACCTCAAGGGATCCCAGATAGAAGTCCTGTTCAAAGACGGTTTCATGCTTCTCCATGGGCCGTTCTTCCGTTTCCCTGCGAATCAACCACGCCTTGCCTTTGGGAACTTGCGCAAACTCCATCCCGATATTGTTCGTGAAGGCCGCTGGCACAGGACGATCACTGGCTGCGGGGTTCAACTCCCGCAAAACATCGGCCGCTCGCTGGTTGTTGATGCGAACCAGTGTCTTGATTTCTCGCAGCATCTCCAGATCACGTTCCGGAACAATGTCGAACGTGGCCGAGGTCAAAGGCATCTCGCGAAGAACCGAGAAATCAGTGATTCGGCTTCCCCCCGCCATGAACTCCTGCAGCTTCGCGCCGGCAATTGGACTCAAATCAGACACATGCGTGTTTTCACAAAGCAACCTCTTCAGGGGCATGCCCCTGAGGGGTGTGAGATCTGAAACTTCCGAGACACTGCAACACAGGAACTCCAGCGGAGCACCCGCCAACGGCGATAGATCCATCGGCTTGCCGTTGCCACCGATATTCAGTTCCGTCAGCGGCATGCCCTTGAGCGGCGAAAGGTCCGATCCTCTCCACGACCGGGCCCACAGAATTCGAAGTGGCATTCCGGCGAGCGGACTGAGATCAGAAACAGGGCAATCGTTGGCATGCAACTCCTCAAGTGGCATCCCCATGAGCGGCGACAGGTCGGACACTCGCGGGCTGTAATAAATATAAAGTCCGGTGAGCGGCAAACCCTGCAGCGGAGAGAGGTCTGAAATTCCGTTGTCCGGCGAGTTGTTCCCTACCATGCGTAAGCCGCGAAGATGCGTCATCTGGCGAAGCGGGCTGAGGTCAGTTACGTTCTCCGTTTTGAAGTCGAGTCCCACCAGCCGTCCGTTTTCCAGCATGGGGATCATCGCCCCGTCAAAACCAGGATTGGCCTTCTTCATCGCTTCGATCACCGTGGCGAACTGCTCAACGCCCGAAGTCAGCAACTTCGAATCGATCATGCCCTTGCCGTCCTGAACGATTCGAACTTCGCCGTCGAGCACTTCGATCTTGAGCACGATCTGATCGCCCTTGCGAACGACCAGCTTGTCGGTTTCAAATTCGAAGTCTTTTCCGTCTGGTTGCGGCTTTCTGATCTTCAAATCCACCTTGCCCGGCGTAAGCGTCACCGGCTGATCGTACGCGCCGGTGACTTTGAGTTCTCCATTGCCGAAGGCCAGCATGATCGACGGGTCATTGGACTCGATGCGAACGACCTTGCCATCCGGAGTTTTCCAGAAGAAAACTTCTCTCACGATGAAGACGAGGGCTGCGATGCAAACCGCTGTGGCAATCTTCAGGGCACGGCTTATCTTCAGACGAGCAGGCTGCGTCGCCGGGGCCGGCAAAGCACTGATCGGCTTCGAAAAGCCCAGCAGCGTTTCACAACCGACTCCTGCCAGAGTTCCGTTCTCCACCATCATCTGGGCGTTAAGAGATTGCTCGATGTGGCGTAAACGTTCAACCACATCGCGAGCCGACTGTAGCCGCTGTGCTGGATCTTTCTCTAACAACTGCATCGTCAAATGTGACAGCTCCGCCGGAACCGCTTCGTTCCTCTGGTTCGGCGTGGCCGGCGTGTTCAAAGCCAGCGCCATGAGAACCCCGACGGTCGTGTCGGCTTTGAAAGGAATCTCGCCGGTACACAGCACATACAGGACGCAGCCCAACGAAAACAGGTCTGCTCGCGAATCGATGGGGCGATCAGCCCGCGCCTGCTCCGGAGCCATGAACGCCGGCGTGCCGACGATCGTCCCGAACTCCGTGATATTTATATCCTCAACTTCCGCACGAGCCAGCCCAAAGTCCAGAATCTTGACTCGCATCGACCCGCCGGGCGTTCGTTCAAGCCAGAGATTTCCTGGCTTGATGTCGCGATGAACCAGCCCCTTATCATGAGCATCTGCAAGGCCGCGCGCGATGTCGCGAACAATCCGGATTGTTTCCGCGATACTGAAGCGTCGCCCGCCTCGAAAGGCATCCTCCAGTGATTCGCCCTGCAGCAGCTCCATCGCCAGATACGGCACGCCGTTGATTTCATCGACCAGATAAACCGTGACGATATGATCGCTCTTCAAACTGGCCGCCG
>CAIJTV010000566.1:0-2982 GCA_903823635.1 uncultured Planctomycetaceae bacterium | reverse complement strand
TCCGAAACAGAGACCGCGTCTTCTGACAACGACAGCTCTCCGCCGTTCGGCCATGCAAGCTGAATCACGATCGCCCCGGCTTTAAACTGTGCGAACATCATGAATGACAGATAGAGCAGGATGAAGAGAGTACAGGTGAAACCCAGGGCGGGGCTGTTGAAGCGGGTTCGAAACAGATCAGGGACAGTGATCGCTCCCGTTCGTCGACTGAGTTGAGCCAATCGCTTTCCGAGAATGCCAAACCCAGTAATCGGGACCACCATGTAACTGCCTATCCACAGCGCGACAATCCAGCCGTGGGAATAGACGAGCGACGGAAATCCCATAAAGGTTCCGCCGCTCTGAATGGTTGCGGTGAGTGCCAAAGCCCAGGCTCCCAGTCCTCGGTTGCCGAGGAAGAAGCCTTTCATGAAACCACCCTTCTGTGTGGTCATGTTGGCGAAGACGCCGATGCACATTGAGCCCGCAATGAAGAGGATCAGCATCGTCATCGCGCCCCAGCCTGCACTTGGTGGAGCAGCGGCATCGGCAGCGAGTATGTTTGATGCGGTTACAAATTGAGTCAGAGCATTCATCGAGATCAGCCTCCCAGTCCAAGATCATCGGCGTCTTCAATATCTTTGCCAAGATCTCCGTCGCGGACGAAGATCAGACCAAAGACGATGGACACGACAGTGCATGTCGTCCACGGGATCACGATTCCCCAGAAGACCCAGTCCGGAAAGCCAAGGACAAGTTTCAGGTCATCTGTCGCGCGGTGATATCCCATGGTGTAGCACACGGAGATTGACCAAATCGCAGCGGCCAGCCAGATGCCGGTCACCAGAATGGCTTCGCGAATTGAGGAATACACGAGCGGATCGGTTTTTCGAGTCATTGACGAAAACCCATTGGGGCGGGATGAATGTCATTCAGCAGACGAGGCGGGAAAAGCGCATGCTAAACATTGTTTGCAGAAACCAAAGTCAAACAGGGCACGACTTCCTCGAATTCCTCTTTCGCTTTCGCCCTCACCACCTCGCCGGCGTTCTGTCGAGCATTCGCGGACCACTCTCTCGAGGCGGAAGCGTGATGTTGAGATGTACAGAAATCGGGCCTTCAGTGAAACACCATGCCGTAACTCGTGCTGATCCTGCTGACGGTCACTCGGTAACTCATCAAGCAAAACAGAGAGTTGGTGAGTATGTTGCGCGATACACGCAGAGTTCGTTTGTGAGATCAGCAATCTTCAGATGAAGGCGGATCGAAGACTGAGTCTGGTGGTAAGAGTCGCTATCGACGGCGCTGCGCTTGTCTGTGTGATCTCAGCAGGCATCGAGTTGGTTGCGGCATCACTCGTCATGCATCATGGTGAGGAGGCAATGATGGCTCAGGCGAATGCAGACATCGGGACATCGGGAGTGGATTGCTCAACCATGTCATGCGAAGAGGATGAATTGGCGGCCCGTGATTGCTGAACAGCGCAACAAAAAACGGCTGGTAGTTTGCACTACCAGCCGTCGCAAGATCTCAGAAGGAGTCATTAAGACTACTTCTTCTTTGCAGCCTTCTTTGCAGCCTTCTTAGCAGCTGGTTTCGCGGTTGCAGCCTTCTTTGCGGCCTTCTTTGCAGCTTTCTTTGCCACTGTACGTTCCTCCAAAAAAAATTGACCTTGAGCGGCCGTCCTGCCGAAGCTTACCGGGCTTAAAAACAAGCAGGAACAACCACAGACCAAAACATCAGATCATCTATGTCCCCATGACAAAGATGATGCAGATTCCTTTCTTTGCTGATGACCGTCTTGAAGTCCGCTGTGAGGCGATTCCTTCGCTACGTGCATCCGATTAACAAACAACAGAATCTGCTGTTGGTGATCGGAATCGTAGGTGATCGTTTGAATAACGCAAGACTGATGCGCGGGTTTCCCGTGCTCGTGAGAACATTTTTTTGAGCACTCATCATCACACTTTGCGAGGCTCGCGCAGAGTGATGATGAGCATCATGATGGGCTCAATGACGAGCACCATTTTCGATCATTGAAGGTCACTGTGTGACCTCATGAATTCGACTCGCGCATCGCTGATGAGTCTGCATGACAGGACATGAAAACGAGTTGCCCTGGTCGTTGAGTAATGGTTGAGTCATGAACCACTTCGTCGCTGCCGTTGTTACAAAAAAACCTGTTTTTTATCGTGTTTTTGTAACGTGTTGAGGCACTGTGATAATAGTCGATCAGCCAGAAATGGCATCTCGCTGCAGGTCATTCAGAACACGTTTCATGTACTCGATACTTTGCACTGCGATGTGCTGCGCGCCGGGTTTGTAGTCGAACACTTCGACCGAAACCCAACCCTCATAACGTGACTCAAGAAGGGCCTTCAGGATCGGATGATAGTCCGTTTCTCCCATGCCCGGACCGAGTAGATTGGTGTCGTTGACATGAAAATGTTTACAAAAATTTTTGTGACGATGGATCAATGAGGGGATCGATTCGGTCTCTGCGCCCAACATCGCTTTGACATCCTGGTGCAACATTACAGTCGGATGATCAACTCGTTGAATGATCTCCATGGCGTCATCACACGTGTTGATGAAGTCGGTCTCTTTCCTGGTGAGTGGTTCCAGGCAAAGCACCACCTGCTGCTCGGCGAAGGTGTCAGTCACGGAGGCGAAGACCTCAACGGCAAAATCTGCCGCTTGTTGTGATGTAACCCCGGGCAAAAGGTTTCGCTGAAACGGTGAACCGAAGACCATTACGGTACCTCCCAGCGCCCGACAAACTCTGGCCAGCAATCGCAGGTATTCCGCTGTCTTTTTGCGGACTTCACTGTCAGGGCTGGTCAGATAGAGACCTGTGGTTTTGGCCAGCATCCAGTGGAGGCCGATGACTTCCAATCCATGTCTTGCAGCCTCCTCTCGCATGCCTTCATAAACTGACATCGGGACGGAAGGCAGGTCGAGAGAGATTGTGAACGGCGCAACTTCGATCCCCTTGTATCCGGC
>CAIJTV010000565.1:0-7882 GCA_903823635.1 uncultured Planctomycetaceae bacterium | reverse complement strand
CGTTAACAATGGGCAGCAGATTTCCGCCCGGCAGTGCGCAGGCGGTTTCGGTTTCACCGGATCTCATAAACAGACCGATGACTTCATATCCCTGTTCATGCAACAGGACTGCGGCGGCGGAACTGTCAACTCCACCACTCATTGCCAGCACGACTCGTTCTGCCATCGTTCGACTACGCTAACCCAAAGAAAACGGTGGAAGCTTCCTCACGAAGCTCGCTGCGGAAAGCCCTGAGTTTACCGCATTTCCGACAAAACACACTCGCCAAATGAAACGACGCGTGGATGATTGCCAAAGCAACCATCCCCGCGTCAGGATTCTGAATGGAGAGACTTACCCTCGCCAAAAACGGCCGGAACACTCACGGCCGATTCGTTCAGGCAGCCCCAGCCACAGCCTTTTCCATCATGTCTGATTCCTGGTCGGATTCATCTGCAGTTCGGCCTGTTGGCACTTTGTCTTTAACGTCATAAGCCAATCCGACAGCCCGAAGAGCTTTGATCGACCACCATGTGATATCGAATTCCCACCACTTGTGACCAGCAGGAGCAACCGCCGGATGAGCATGGTGATTATTGTGCCAGCCTTCGCCGTACGCGAGGATTGCGACCCACCACAGATTGCGAGAATGATCGCGAGTATCGTAGTTGCGGTAGCCCCAGAGATGAGTCGCAGAATTCACAAACCAGGTGCTGTGATACGCCGCAACCATTCGTACACACATGCCCCAGACAACAAGAGACGCGCCCATTTGCCAGCCACCAATGGCCCAGCCAGCGGCCAGCAACACAAGTCCGCCGCCCCATAGCCACAGAGCAAATGTCTTCTCGAAGAACTGCAGCAGAGGACGGTCAACGAGTTCAGGAACGTAACGGCGATACAGGATTCGAGAAGACTCGGTAGTACGTTTTGGGAACAACCAAAGAATATGTGACCAGGCCCCATTGACGATGATCGGTGAATGCGGATCGCCGTTCTGGTCGGACTTCTGATGATGCAGGCGATGAGTGGCTGCCCAGGTCAGCGGAGAGCCTTCTCCTGACAAACATCCGCAAGCCATCGTGACAAATTCCGCGGGTGCTCGCAGCTTCATCGATTTGTGGGCAAGGTAGCGATGATAACCGAGGCAAATTCCGATGCTGCAGGTGGCCCAATGCAGAGCCAGACAGACTGCCACGCCAGTCCAACTGAAAAACATCGGCATGAATGCGAATAACGCACCGACGTGGACTCCGATCAGGAACAGAGTCACAACCCAGTCAACATTGCTGAGCTTCAATTGATCCTTGTTAAATGCGGCAACGAGTTGGTCCGTGTCCGCCTGAAATTTAAGACGCTTGATCTCCGCAGGAGAAAGGCCACGATCCGATGGCTGCTCGTCGACAGGCATAGCGAGTGGTGTTGCTGTTGACATGTGATATTTCGTTGTAGAAGTCATTTAACTGTTGTTTTCAGCGCCGCCGGATGGCCTCAGTACGACCAAAGAGCTTGCTGGCTCCCCCACGATAGGCCCATTGTCGACCTGCAGCAACAGCATCGTGTTTTGCCGCCGTCATGACTGTGTCAAAACTTCGTCAACGTCGCAACCCATTGCGGTAAAGTGACTTACGACGCGTGGGGCGACTGGAAACTCGCTTCTGAAGAACGGGAAAGCGTCCGAATGACACTCGCAACCTCGCAAAAGGATTCCCAGCTCCCGAAGCAGGTTGTGGGCCTCGGCTGACACCGTGACGTCTCGCTGGTAGGCAAATGCCTGTTTTCCGAGGGGTAACATTCATGAGTCGGACGGAATTTCTATCTCGCCCCGCGTGCGTCACAATGTGCCCCAACGGACTCTCTATTTTTTTTGCAATGACAGATAATCAGGCCAAGCAAGGGTATCCCAACACAGGCAACCCGAAGTCGACCATTTTGTGCGACGCCAGATTTGCGTCGATAGTCTAAATGACGAACCGGGTCGACAGATCTTCTTCCCAGTGAACCGCATCAGGTAAGCCAGTCCCGTGTGGGATTCGCCCTATACGATCTCTCGCCATAATTTCATGGGGCAGCACAGGCTGACGATTGGGAAACATCGCAAGGAGATCTTCATTTGTCAGGCCCCGGGCGACGGCCCCATTCGAATCTTCAATGGTGATTTCCTATCTGATGCTGATCATCTGCTGGCGTACCTATGGACATGTGTGTTTATCGCCATTAGGATAGTTGCTGGATCTGCACGAGATCTCTGTTTTTTCGGACTGCATGCACCATGCCCACTTCTTCTGCCCTGAAGCATCTCACCGCAGTTCTGCAGCTTCTGGCAGGCCCGCAGGCCGTTCCTCGCGCTGACCAGCTCGCCGCAGTCGACGCAGTTCTTCAACCAGCCGCTCGCGTCCTTGTGGTCCAGGCCACCGGCTGGGGTAAAAGCGCCGTCTATTGGGCGGCAACCACCGCGCTGCGAAAGGCTGGCGGTGGAACAACACTTGTTATCTCCCCCCTGCTGGCACTTATGCGCGATCAGGTGACCGCCGCTGGCAAAGCGGGCCTCAAGGCCGAGAGCATTAACAGCACCAACATTGACGATTGGGATCCTATCTTTCAGGCACTCAAGAACAACCAGCTCGACGTGCTGCTTGTTTCACCCGAACGACTTGGTAATCCTGCCTTCGCGGCACGACTCCCCCAACTGCTGGCTCAAACATCCCTGATTGTTATTGATGAAGCCCACTGCATCAGTGATTGGGGATTTGATTTTCGTCCCGATTATCAGCGACTCGCTCGCTCTCTCCTCGCTGCACCAAACGCCGCCGTGCTCGCCACCACAGCGACTGCTAACGAACGAGTCACTGATGACGTCCGCAGACAACTGGGTAATGGCACCGCCGTCTTTCGTGGCACTCTCGCCCGAACATCCCTCCGACTCTCCGTCATACCCGGACTCTCCGCCGTCGAGCGATTCGCATGGATCGCGGACGCGCTACAAACTCTGCCGGGTTCAGGCATCATCTACACGCTCACCGTTGCTGAAGCCGAGCGTTTGGCGGGCTATCTCCGTCAATGCGGCTTTGATGTTCCGGCTTACACCGGCCAGACGGAAACAGCCGACCGCCTGCACATTGAACAGCAACTGCGGAAAAATGAACTCAAGGCCGTCGTCGCCACTTCTGCACTCGGTATGGGCTATGACAAGCCTGACCTTGGATTTTGCCTCCATCTCGGCTCACCCGGGACTCCCGTTGCGTACTATCAGCAGATCGGCCGCGCTGGTCGTGCCCTCGCACACGCAGAAGCCATTCTTCTTCCTGGCAGCGGTGATGAAGCGATCTGGGAGTACTTTGCAACGGCCAACATTCCCAGTCAGGAAAACGCCGACCGTGTTCTTAAATCGCTCTCAGAACGGCCTCAGTCGGTCATCGATCTTGAAGGCGCAACGGCCATTCGCCGCGGACGACTCGAAGCACTTCTTCGGATTCTTGCTGTCGATGACGCCGTCGAAAAGGATGGAAGCAAATGGACCGCCACCGGTCGACCTTGGATGCTCGACTCACGTAAATGGGACGCTCTCCTTGCGGGACGCCGTGAAGAAGCGGACCTCATGCGCAACTATGCCCATGGGCGTGGCTGTCTCATGGCCTACCTTCAGCAGGCACTCAGCGATCCCAATCCGGCCCCCTGCGGCAAATGCTCTGTGTGTACGGGACAACTGCCAGAGCCGGGACTTAACCCCTCCGCCAGCGCAATCAACGAAGCCCGCCGCTTTCTCCGCCAGCAGGACGTGATCTTCGAACCGAGGAAAATCTGGCCCAAGGGCTGCACTCGCAAAGGGGCCATCTCCGCAAAGCTCGCCGCCCGCGCTGTTGCCTTTGCGGACGATCCTGGCTGGACTGAAGAGCTGGAAGCACTCGCGCGAAGTGGCATGACAATCGTCCCCTCTGGTCTGCTTGATGGCGCAGTCAGCCTGCTGCAGCGTTGGAAGAACGACTGGGAGCAACGCCCGGCGCTGGTTATGCCAGCCCCCGCTCCCGGCTCTGAAATGCAGAGTAACCGGCAACTGGCCAATCATATCTCGACGATCGGGCGACTGACCCTGTTCGATGCCTTTTCATGGCACGGTCCAGCTTGCCCGGAAAACCAGCCCAGTGCATCACACGTGAAGCATCTGGAGAAAGCCATTCGCCTCCAGAAGCTCACCAACCTTCCTGCCGGCCCTGTTCTTCTTTGCGCCACCAGCGCTCGCACCTGCTGGACAATGACGCTCGCCGCAGCTCTGCTTTCAGAAGCTGGCGTCAAAAGCGTTGTGGCGATCGTGCTGCACCGACAACCTTAGACTCGGGCCCCCCTCAAAGAAGTCACATTTAGCGGGAGGGAATCCTCTTCTGGTGGCTAACGACAGCCGTTGAACTTCTCCGTATCAGCCGGCCGTGCATTTCGTCGAAATGCAGAGGAATCCAGCAGTCCATCACCCTGCAAAGACCTGCGTTTGCAGTTCAACGCACGATTGACATCGAGCTGGCGGTCATCAAGAGGACATCCTCTGAATCGAACTGGCCGGTGCCTTCAATGACAAGCAGTTCGAAATCCTTGACTTCGAAAAGCTCCCGAGCATCCATGGCGATAGTTTTGCCGGCTTCATCGTGGAACTCCACCAGCGCCATCATGCTCTTGACGTCGCGGCGGCAAAACGGACATTCGTGTGGGTCATGAGACTCATCCCCGTCATGTCCCGTGGCATCGGTGACAAAGAACTTCGCAGAGCCATTGACAAATGGCGGAAACTCACCGGCATTGATACGGACTCGAACCTTAAAAGGCGTGCCGGGTTTTAGTTCGCCCGACTTTAACGAAGCGCGGATTTCTGAGACGGGTGTTTCCTTCGTTTCGGTGGATACGTTCAGAAAACGATTCCGTATCTCAACCACTTCGGGATCTATTGTCTCCCCACAGCCCGGCATGACGAGCAGGAGCACCAGCATGGCAACGAAACTGTAAGTCATCAGTCGTCGACTGTGCCTGAGTGTTTGGAAATCAGAAGTCAGATTCGTCATGACGTGCTCCGTGGCGTTCAAGCCGGGTGTTTAGTTCGGGTTAGCTGCCGGAGGAGCCTCAGCAGGAGATGTTGTTTCTACGGCTGGCGTTGCCGATGCTGGTTTATCTGGTGTCGCTGCGTCAGGCTTCGGAGTTTCAGCTGGATTCAGCAGCGATTCAAGTTCCAGCACCGCCGCATCAATCGTTGCGGATTCCTCAGCATAGGTTGATCCTTCCTGACCATGCATCGTTTTGTCAACGCGACCGAAGGCGTCCATTAAAGTGTCGACAGCCTTCTGAATGGAGGCTTGTTTTTTGGAATCGATGTTTTCCTTTTTGGTCAGTTCCGGTATCGCCAACAAGACGTCGCCTACCTCGTGCAAAGGATCATGAGCGGTATCCATGTCGTTCGCCGCAAATGCATCACGAATCGTATTTCGCAGCGACGTGAGTTCAGCCAGCCCTTCACCAGATGTCGTCGGCGCATGACTATGGTCGTGATTATGTTTTGCAGCCGCGCCGCCGCCCTTCGCATCGTGCTGCCCGACATCGTCGGTGCAGCCTGCGAATAACGTCACAATCGACAGTAAGACGAGTTTCGAAGTAGGACTGCCTGAACCGTGCATCGCGCTGACCTTGTTTGGAAGAATGAAGAGCATTGGAGTTTGGACGACAGTGACCAGGGAACTCAAATTGTTCCGTGGATGTTGGTGTTTTCATTCGTACAGATCAATGCTTATGTTCTGGCGCACCAATGGCGACAATCGCTCCTGGTGTTCCTCCGACAATGGATTTTGCACGGATTGTCAGATCCTTCAGGCTTAAGACCCAGATAGAGCCTTCGCCGGGATTGGTAAAGCAGGCGATTCGGCCTTCTGAATCAAATCCGATCGCGTGGTGTCCATTATGGCCGTCAACCTTGCTGGCCCCGACGGGAAGAGTTTTCGAGATTGCAGCGTCCGAGAAGTTTCGATCGCCATTTGGATCCAGGTCAATGATTGTCAACTTCTCCTGTTTGTCGCCTTCTTTCTTGTCGTGAAACAGGAAAGCGTAACGTTTCCCACCAGCAGCCAGAACGACTTCCGGCGTTGTTAAAGTAAGTCCCTCTTCGACTGCAATGGGAAGTTTAACGATCCTTGGCGGTGTTGCATTGGCCTCCATGAGGCAAAGGCTGGACTTGCTTTCTCCGCCTCCGGTCGTGAATAAAACCCAGTTGCGATGATTCACGAAAGCGCCGGTGCGATTGGGTTTCTCCGCGCCTTCATCTTTTCCCAGCGAGAGATGATTCACCATCACAGTCTCTGCTGTCTTTGACAATGAAGTATCCGCATCAACCCAGCAGACACCATCTGCTGGTGCAAAGAAGACTCGTCCGGAGTTTGCCGTCGCTCCGTGGATAACTCCCGTCGGCAGATTGAATGAGTAGGCAGTTTTGTCGCCCTCCGCCTTCTTAAGATTGACGACGTCAACTCGCCCCATATTCGGTCCGCCACCGTCAATCCATGTGGAATAACAAACAGCGTTATCAACAGCCGCCATCGTGATATGGTTTCCACCACCGGCAAAGAAGTTCCCGCACTCTTTGGCTGGCTTTGAGAGAATGTCTTTGGGATTCAGGTGAGTGAACCCGTTCTTCTTATCATTTGCCATGTAGAAGTGACCGTTATAAAGATACATATGGGCCGGGTTCCCCTGCTCTGTGTCAAGTCGACTGCCTCTGACGGCTGGCAATCCCACAAACTTCCAGTGGGAATGATCGCCGTGTGGCTCTTCACGGACACCAGTGTCGACGGCGATCCATCCGCTCTGGAATTTTCCTTCCTCGTTATCACGGACGCCCACGAGCAGGTGTCCCTCGGCATGCTCCATTTGCACCAGATCCTGCTTCTCGCGATCAAGCTTTGGGAAGTCTTTCACCGGCGATGCGGAAACAATCCACTGCTCACCGCCATGGACTTCTCCCCACATCAAAGTGTCTTTATCCCGATCCTGCCAAAGGACTCGAGCAATACGGGGCCCGCGATCTCCGGCATCACAAGCCTGTGAAAAGAATGTCAAACCAAGTCCCAAAGCGACAGCGGTCCTTAGCCGTCGCACAGCACGCGAATGAAATGTCATATTGAACTCCCTTATTTGTTTTGATGATTTTGATGCAATACTCGCTGCATGCACGGCAGTCATTGTGAAACCCGCTGGATTCTCGGGCCGTCCGCATCATTTCACAAAAGGACTGCCAGTGCCTTCTGACGTTCGAAACTTTCCGCCCACGAAGTGAATGCAGGACCATGCCAGAGCGTCCGGGGTTCCTCGAAACCAATAGAATCTTCGATCAGATTTTCCGGTCACCAGAATCTGTGGTGAGCCTTCAAAGTCGGTGCTTCCCTGAAAGCTGGTGTGAATCTGAAAAAACTTCATCAGCACCTCTTCATCGGATTTATTAAGCGACGTCTGGTGAGTCCATGTCTTTCCGTCAGCGGCCCATGATTCCGGGACCGCGACGCTCGCCGGCTGTAAGGCCTCAGCCGACGTCTGGCCACAGCCTGCGAGAGTTACGGCAGAAAGAGCGACGAGCAATAAAACTATTCTCATTGTTTGAGACCTTTAGTCTTTCTGAGATAAGGTTGTGTCTTGATTGGGATGTCGACTGAAGCCTATTCGCCACGAACGCAGAAAAGGCGAGTTCCCGTTCGGATCAAAAGCGCTCCATCAGCTGCTGCAACGCCATAGACAATCGGATCACGAGCGGAGTCCTTCGACCCTTCACGACGTTTGCGAAAGCTTTCCTCCATGGCTTTCAATTCTTCGGCATCCAGGAACTTGTCTTTGTTCAGGTCGATTCGCCCCATCATTTCTCGAAAGTCGGGCGACAGTTCT
>CAIJTV010000564.1:0-5258 GCA_903823635.1 uncultured Planctomycetaceae bacterium | reverse complement strand
GCTCATGCTCGGCGAAGATCTCGCGAACGATCGTTTCACGTTCCTGTGTCAGTCGTTTTCCCTGCGTTGCCAGGTACTCACGAAACTTTTCCACAGGCGACGCTGCGACTTCCTGACGATCGAACTCGTTGACAGCCAGATCACTCACTTTGAACCTCAGAGAAAACGCCGAACCGAGACACCGATCTGAGCTTCCCCTTGAGATGAGTTCAGGCGGTTGGGCCGTGCGGTATTGGGATTTCACACAGCAATCGGGTTCAGTTTGGCGAGGATTTTGCGAAATGTCACTCGCGATGCCAAAGAAGCGGCTCTTTTCTGAAAAGCCGTTCTTCAACAGCACCCAAAATTCGGTCAAACCGAAGAATCTTCGTCTTCGAGGCTCTGCAACATCCGCGAAAGCGCCTTTTCGAGGATCTCTTCTGAGTCGTAGTCGCCACGGGCGATCGCACTACGGATTGCCTCCAGCCTCTCCTTTTGCAGTTGTTCGGCTTCTTCCTGAGACAACGGATTTTCCGTTTCGCTATCCACTGCGCGTTGCGGAGCAACCACTGCGGGCAAATCGGGTTCTGCGGCAGCAGGTTGTTTCTGAAAGGTACTCATTGGAGGTATCACGAAACAGGCCAGCGAAGATTTGGACTCAGTATGCGAAACTGGATCGGGGAAATCATTCCCTCAGGGGGCGTCAACGGCTCGATTATCGTATTCACGCCAGGATCGGAGGTCCAGCCCCCAATTTGGCTGTTGATGTATCTCCTGTGTGGCCAACGTGTTTTGTCGATCCGAGCTTCTGGATTCTGCATCACAAGGGATGGGAGGCCGAATCTAGTTTGGACGTGATCGGAGATAAAGCTCTTTCATCAGCAGATCAATTGCTTTTCCGCGTGATTTGATGGCTCTGTCAAGTTTTTGAGCTTGCTGTGACTGAACAGCCTGACGGTTTAGAGTCGTCAGTTCTTCAAAGTCGACTTTCCAGCCACTATCTCTTGCCGCCTGCACAAGATCGCTTTGAATTTCCGCAAGATTCGAGAGGAGTGCTTCCGACAGTTCCGAATTGATGACTCTGTAAGGCGATGTTGGCAAAAAAGCCGATCGTGAAATACTGGAAGAATCCGGCATTACATTTCGTCGTCGTTGCGGCTCCGGGTGCTCTGCCGAAGCATCTGGATTGTTGAGTTGGGGGAGAGGGTCTGCCTCTGCATCCGTCGAAGTCACTGTCAGGTCATTCTTCGAGATGCGTCGGCTGATCAGCCATGCAAAAACTGATGCTGCAACCAAAAGAGCTGCTGGGGCGTTACTCTGTATGAGCGCAAGGCTGATACCGGACACGAGGCAGATCACAGCTGCAATCGCCAGAAGAGTTTTCCATAATCCAGCACGATGTGCTGACGCTATCTCTGACGTGCGTACCTGCACGACTGGCATAGATCCAGACAGTGCCTCCCCAGTAGACGAGTGAGGGTAACTGTCTATCGAGATCACCACGACCGTACTGTTGTCAGACCCTCCCCGACAGTTCGCCAAATTGATGAGCAACCTGGAGGACTCGGTTGGCGGCATTGATCCGACAATCTGTCCAATCTCAGTATCACTGACGTGATTTGTCAGACCATCCGAACAGAGCAGGAACAGGTCGCCGGGTTCAACCGAAAATGGTCCTTCGATGTCGACCTGGACGTGAGGGTCAGGCCCGAGGCAGCGGGTAATCACATTTCGCGGGTGAAAGAGTTCTACATTCTCTGGCGTTGCTCGACCCAGCCGAATCATTTCCCACTGGAGACTATGGTCAAACGTGAGTTGCTCAATATGTCCGCAGCGGACTCTGTAGACACGACTATCGCCAACATGGCCAACCAGAGCACCTCTTTCGGAAAGACTGAGGACACTGCACGTAGTCCCCATTCCTTCGAACTCACGGTTCTCTCGCCCTCGATCATTGATGGCTTTGTTTGCCGCAACGATCGCTTCTCGCATGCGACTTTCTACGGTTGTGGCGTTGTTGTTCTTGAAGTAGGCGTGCGGGAGTGTATCGATTGCAATGCGACTGGCCAGATCTCCAACGGCGTGTCCGCCCATACCATCAGCCACGACAAACAGGTGGCCACAACGGCTCCACTCGTCCGCGTCGTTGCACATTCGAATCTGCAACGAATCCTGATTCATGGCGCGCCGCATCCCTTTGTCCGTGCGCGACGCATATTGAACGGATGGGGGTGACGACATGGATGAACTACTTGGAAGCCAATCGCGATGACACGAAACCTCTAATCGCCAAAATGACCCGTTGTCGCAGGATTTTGGGGCTCGGCGAAACCTGAGCAAACAGAGTGTACAGTCAGGGTGGATACTGGCTAGTCAACGGCAGGAAATCGTTGGTTCCGCCTGTCTTCGGGAAAGCAATTGCGCAGCACCTCTCAAGGTTTGATGCTCAGGTCCAAACCATGATTCGGCCTCCAGAGTCAGGCTGTTGGGGCATATTCGACTGGGGGATGGATTAACTCTACCCCTTGAAAGCCATGAAGCGCCTGCTCAGGATTCTTTGATCGGATGGGCTGATTTCCAGCTTCGGCCCAATGTTGTTTCAAGGATAGTGCCGCCGTCGAAGGGGCGTGGAGTCAAGGTCAACTGGTCTTCGAAGGGCCAGACCGATTGAGAGTCCTCTCCACAGGTCCGTTTCCAAGGACGGGATTTGCGGTGGAGAATCCAGCCATCAGGGGGCCGGTTGGAGGTACAGAGACGCTCCGGGCCGCATTTGCAGTTTCTGTTCCATCAATCCGCAGGTAATGCCTCGCATCAATATCGAAATCAGTTTTCAGAGATCAATGACTCTACAGGCTCGAAGTAAGTCTGATTAGCGAATCGATTTCGTTCCTGAAGCTCCTGGTCTGCAAGAACGGAGATGCGAACCATCTCCGCCGTGCTGTTTACTCCGAGTTTGCGAGCCGCGTTTGCGCGATGTTTCTCAATGGTCTTAACGCTGATCTGAAGCTCCTGAGCAATGCTCTTGTTTGCAAGTCCATTGGAGACGAGCTGCACTACTTGAAGTTCTCGACGTGACAGGCGTCGGATCTGCTGCCTTGCTGCGTCACGTCGTGACATCCATGTTCGGAAGGCGACTTCGTCGGAAATCGGTGCTGAAAATGAACCTGATGTCATTGATGGTGCAACTGACTGGATCATCGCTGCGTCTCCAATTTTCTTCTGTGTGCCGTAAGCTCAGACTTTTGAACTTTGCCGAGTCTGAGTGAGTTTTATGGACTTGAGTCAGAGATTTTATTCGGGTTGACGAACCGGTGTTTATCAACTCCAACCTGAGTAAGTACCTCTATAACCCGTGATGCGGGCAGTTCCCGTGGGAGTTTCCAGGTAGATCCGCCGTGTGGCGAAGTCAGGTCCTGTGATCTGAGGATCACTGCCCTCACTTGCGTGAAATTCCCCTGGGGAACGCGCCTTACTGCAAGGAGGATGCAAACACTCCGGTCATGATGGTTCTCCGCCAGGGAAAACCCGTAGTCGAGCGAAGCCTTGGGCTTCCAGTCGTTCAATACCGTATTGTCCTTAACGACCGTGCCTTGCATCAGGCTCGCGTTACGGAACAATTGAGGAACTATCCCTGACGCAGCAGAGAGAATCCACGCAGCAGATAAACAAATCCGCTCCAGACTGTGATCGCGACGGCGATCCAAAGCAGCACGTCTCTGACTGTTGGTAGCCATGGCCACGGGAGATCTGTGGAGAGCGAGAGAAGGCTGGCTGTTACTGCGACACACTGGACAGACATCTTGAGTTTGCCTGAAAGGCTAGCTGAGAAATCCTTGCCTTCTTTCTCCAGAATTCCGCGGAGGCTGGAGACAAACATCTCACGTCCGATGATAAGGATGACCATCCATGCGTTGACACCGGATCCAGGCGCATCCTGTTTCTCGAGAAGAAAAACGAACGTGCCGCAAACAATCACCTTGTCAACGAACGGATCGAGAATGCGTCCCAGGACAGTGATTTGTTTGTACTTGCGAGCCAAGTAGCCATCGAGCGCGTCGGTCGATGCGGCGAAGACAAATAGAGCGGCGGAGGAAATCCACCAGCCGCCGGTGGTGATCATCGAAAAAAGGACAATCGACAAAAGCAGCCGCGTTGCCGTTACGAAGTTTGGCATATTGAGCGATTCACGCCCAATGACCGCTCCGCGTTTCGGCTCCGATTCTGCTTCGGTGCGAGGTGTCGTTTCCGGTGATGACATATAAAACTGCGTACCAACCTGCGGTCAGAGGAAGTTGAATCCAACGGGCGGTGAACGGACATCATGATCGGTTGGTAAGTCCCGCCGAACATGGTCATTGCTGACACCTGTCGTTGGACCTTTGTCCGCCATCGACATTCCTGTGTTACAGCCGCCTCGCAAGCAGATTACTCTTCCTCGCCCTCATCATCAATCATGGACACCATGCCGACGAGGTCGTAATCCTGACGCTCCATGATTTCAACGGGCACCATGTCCCCGATCTGGAGTTCAGAACCGGTCACAATCACGTTAGAGTCGATCTCCGGGGCGTCGGCAAAGGTACGGCCAACATAGACTCCGTCACCAACTTCTTCGTCGATGATGACATCCAGTTCGTAGCCAATCATTCTGTCGGCATGCTCGAAGGCGATCTCCTGCTGCAATTCCATCAAGGCGTCGCGCCGGGCTTCTTTGACTTCTTCAGGCAAATGGCCTTCGAGTTTGACAGCAGGCGTTCCAGGTTCGAGCGAGTATGTGAAAACTCCCATACGCTCAAACCGAGTCTCTTTAACAAACTGCTTCAACTCTTCGAATTGCTCGTCGGTTTCTCCCGGGAACCCAGCAATGAACGTCGTCCGCAGGACTACGTTTGGAATCCGTTCACGAAGCTTCTGGACGAGTTCTCGGGTCTGTTCACTATTCACGCGGCGCTGCATTCGTTTCAGCACATTGGAATTGATGTGCTGCAGAGGCATATCAAGGTACGGCAGGATATTGCGTGAGTCGGCGATTACGTCGATCAACTCATCAGAGAAGTTAATCGGATACAGGTACATCAGGCGAATCCAGTCGATGCCTTCGACCTTCTGCAGTTGTCGCAGCAGCTCTGCCAGCTGAACCTTGCCGTAGAGATCCATTCCGTAATAAGTGGTGTCCTGAGCAACCAGGATCAGTTCTCGCACACCGTCCTCGGACAGCTCGCGAGCTTCATCAAGAATCATCTCGATAGGCTTAGTGACGTGCTTACCGCGCATCGAGG
>CAIJTV010000563.1:0-8465 GCA_903823635.1 uncultured Planctomycetaceae bacterium | reverse complement strand
TGGCCAGCGGGGACGAGTAGACGGTTGCACAGCCAGCGCTGCACAACATCACCAGCAGACTCAATGCAAACGCTCCCATGAAGGTAAGTCTTCCGATGGTAGGGTGGATCTGCACTTTTGAGTCCCCTGATAATACGCGCAAAAAATGCCAGTTGAGTCTTTAGATCGGCAGGACCCGCCCGAGAAACCTTCAGGGTGGTGGAGTTCCTGGCGTAAGCACCCCTTCCGAGTCCAATTCATCCGGAGAATGCATACAGTCGGATTCTTTTCGCGAATGGTGTCCATGCCACAGAAACCTCGCATGACGAGAGTTGCTTCGATTGGAGACCAGGTTTAGGCTCGTCCGCAAAAAGGCCTGTGGTGAGGGGACCATGTCAGCAGTAAGTGAACAAATCGTACCAGGGCTGGGCGGTGTTCCAGAAACGCTACTGATCCCACTGTGGGCGCGTGCGGTTGAGCAGCGGCAGGCAAATCCAATAATCCACGATCCCGAGGCTTCGCGAATCGTCGCATCGCTGGACTATGACTTCGAATGCTTTGGCGAAAAGCGGGTGGAGGTCGAAAACTTCTGCATTCGGGCGCGTGTCATGGATCAGCTGGTGTCCGGGATTCTAAAGCAATCTTCACCCCGGCGGAATGTGGTCGAGTTTGGTCCCGGACTGGACACCCGTTGCAGTCGGATTGGCGCAAAGGTGCCCCATTGGCTGGAGGTCGACCTCCCGGAAGTCATTAGCTTGCGCAGTCGATTCCTCCCTGCGACCGGAAATCGAACGATGGTTGGCAGTTCCATGCTCGATGATGCATGGATTGAAGCGATCCGTGAGAAGTGTGATGTGCCGCCACTCTTTATTGCCGAGGGCGTCTTCTACTTTTTCTCAAAGGAGCAGATTCGAGAGTTCATGAAGCGTCTCAGCGATGCGTTTCCCGGATCGGACCTGGTCTTCGATGCAGTAAGTTCGTGGTACCTGAAGCTCGCGAATCTGCGTCATCCGCTGTCATCGTCGCGGCTGCAGTTTTCGCTTCGCTCACACGCGGCTGAGATACCGGAGTGGGACGCCGGGTTCGGAATTAAGAACTATATCGGGTTCGGAGATTCTCCGGCCTACGATGACGTCATCCACCGTTTTCCAATGTGGAAACGAGTTCTCAGAAAGATCTGCCCGTACTCGCGCCATGCATTTATGGTCGTCCATGTCGGTATGCCAGCGGAGGTACGACAAGCATGACAACCAGTTTCGTGCTCGGAGGTCTTCTTGGTGTCCTTGCGATTATTGCTGCTCTGGATGTCGCGAGGCAGTATTTCGAAGCGCTGGGACTCTTCCGCTATCTCCGGAGAGAATCAAAGTCTCCGCGTGCAGCCGACTCGACTCTGCCAAAAGCTGCGGTTGTGTTGGCATTGCGTGGCCCCGATCCTCGTCTTCCGGAGACGTTTCATGCCTTGCTGGAACAGAACTATCCGGATTTCGTGATTCAGCTGGTTGTCGACAGCGAGCACGATCCGGTGCTCAGGGACGTCGCACCGGCCATGGAAAAGTCCTCTCGCATGCGAATGTCCATCCTGAAGAATCCAGCCATCGGCTGCAGCTTGAAATGCAGTTCGCTGATTCAGGCGGTTAAGGGACTGGACGAGGATGTGAAACTTCTGGCGTTCATTGACGGTGACGTCGTGCCTCATGCAAACTGGCTGCGTGATCTTGCGAGTCCGATTGTGGATGGACGGGCGGACGTGACGGGAGGTAATCGCTGGTATTTGCCTCCCGACTCCAGGATGGGGAGCATGGTTCGATACTTCTGGAATGCCGGATTCATGAGGGAGATGTGGAATCAGGGAGCTCCATGGGCGGGCACCATGGCCATGACAAGAACGACGATTGATGAGATCGGCCTGCTGGATGCGTGGCAGTCAGCGATGTCCGTTGACGCGACGCTCCATCGTTGTCTGAACCAGCACCAGAAGCGATTTCGGCTGATCCCCAGTCTTCTGATGGTGAATCGGGAAAGCATTTCCCTGCGACAGTTCCACACCTGGGTGACACGACAGATGGCGGTCGTCCGCTACACGGCCTCGCATACCGTTCGATCCGTTCAGGTTCATATCCTGACGCTGTTGTTTCTGCATTTGCTGCTGGCGGGTCTTTCGCTGCTCGCGTTCGCCATTGGTGAGCCGCGTCTGGGCAGCCTTGCTGTTGCAGTTCTTTCTGCCTACTGGATGCTTCTGGCAGCCGGGGCTGGCGTTCAGGAAATATTCCTGCGAAAAACGCTGAATCAACGGGGCGAACCAGTCCAATGGATGACGCCATTGAAGCTCCTGGCCTGGTGTCCCGGCATGGTGCTCACACACTGGGTGCTTGTCTTTGGCGTTCTGGAATCATTCCGTATCAAGGAGGTCAACTGGCGAGGGATTCGCTATCGGCTGATGAATGATGGAGCCGTTCAGATTGCCGACTACAAGCCGTTTACTGCCAAATGGAATCCCGCCGATCATCATTCCGTCGTCTAAAGATTTCACAACGCGGCGTGCTGCTCAGCACTTCCCAGGGTCACAAAAGTTGTCAGGAACATTTTCAGCAGAAATGGCGTATTCGGGCACTGACACGCCACTGAGACCTTTGTTTCATAAGGCTGGCAGTCATGGCAAGCATAACTAATGGCTTTCTTCAACGGGCTATTCAGCCGTTCTCAACTTAGCCGTAGTGCTCCGTCAAGATGTGCCCTTGCAGCCAGCTTATTGCGAAGGAAACTCCGGGGCCATCCTCAGCACAACGTCATCAACGCTGTTTGAGAATGGCAGCTGGTTTTGGCAGGGGAGGCTCATCTCGCGGACCGAGATGGAGACTGCGTTTTACGCCTTCGTAATGAAGTTGAGTTCACCACCAAAGACACGAAACACACGAAAAGGCGGCGTGCGTCGGCGTAACTTCAACGCGATTCTTTCGTGTGTTTTGTGTCTTTCGTGGTGATAAACTGTCACTGGGCCGATCTGCCCCAGCAGTTTTCAAAGTAGCCGTCTCGCTTCGTCGAGACGTGTCCTTGCCGCTGGCCCATTGTTGATCAAACTCCGAGCTGATCCCCAGCACCACCTCATCCTTACTATTTGAGATTGGTGGTCAGTTTTGGCTGTGTAGGTTGCATCGCACAAGGCTCATCTCGCGGAGCGAGATGGCTAAATTGGTCGGCACCATCGAGCCACTGTCGCGGACTGTTCCGCATCGCGTCACGTTCGGCGTCATCATCGCAATCGAATCGAGCCAAGGCTACTCAATGCCGGGAGCGGTTATTCTCAAGTGGTGCAGAAGCCCGTGGACCACCGGGGTAAACCCGGGTGGGGTAGCGAGGCAGTTGATGTAACATGGCGACTAATCCGCTTTCTGAGTAATTCGAGCCCTGAATCCTGCCGTCTGTTGCCCTGATGTTGACGAATGGCAACATGTGATGTTTTCTCACCAGCGTGTAAATCTTTCCTGACACGCAAATCGGCCTGTTTTAGACATTTTTGCTCTTGCGCGCTCAATGGCATTGTTTTTGTTCTGTAGTCCCAAAGAGGAATCCGGCCCACGCCGTGATGCCGAAATGCTACGTGAACAAAAACAGAGGTGCTGTGATGAAGGCTTTGGAAGTTGCATTGATCTGTAGTGCGTCGCCAGGATTCCTGCGAAGTGTCGGAAGCCTGATGGCTGGCCAGTGCCGACTGATGGAATGTTATTCTCTGCCAGAAGCCTCGCAGATGATTCAATTGCATCGGCCGGACTTTGCCGTGTTCGATGTTCGCTCGGCTTCTCCGCAGCAACTGGCTCGAACGTACGCGACAATCAGTAACGTAAAATCGGTTGACTGTGTGCTTGTCATAGTTCCCGGGCAGTTAACCCATGACGCATTGCCGGAGGAAATTCTGCGCTCCACTCGCATGATCGCGCTGACAAACCATGACGAGAATTACCATGAACTGGTCGAAGCGATACTTCGACCGGAAAAGGCTGCTGCTGATTCGGTGCTCGAGAACGAAACTGTGGTCGATCAGAATCAAACTCAGAAACCTGCAGCTTCGTTGCAGGGAATGAAAGAACCTCTCCCACAGGTTTCGCGACAACAGTCGGCTCGAATCAATGCGTCAGACGACCTGCGTAGTCGCAGTGAAGTTGTTGATTCCGTGCCTGGACTGATGGCGGAGAAGTTTCGCACGCGAACTCCTGAGCTTCGAACCATGCTGAAGCGACTCGAAGTGGCTGCTCGGCATAATGTCACCATCCTGCTCATCGGAGAAACCGGAGCCGGCAAGACTCACCTTGCCAGTCTGATTCATGAACATTCAACTCGGCACAATGAACCGTTTTTGCATGTGGCGTGCGGAGCGTTGCCTGGTGAGTTGATCGAAAGTGAATTATTTGGTCATGTCAAAGGTGCGTTTACCAGTGCTCATGCTGACAAAGACGGTAAGTTTCTTGTCGCGGGCAGCGGTACGATTCTGCTGGACGAAATTGACGTACTGACTCCGGATCAGCAGGTCAAATTGCTGCGAGTCATTGAAAAGGGAGAGTTCGAACCAGTCGGCTCGAACAAAACGCTGCATGTGAAAGCAAGAATCATCGCAGCGAGCAACCTGCAGCTTCAGCCGCTGGTGGAGTCTGGCCGCTTTCGTCCGGACCTTTACTATCGACTGAATACCCTCAGCTTTACTCTGCCGCCGTTGCGTAAGCGACTGCCGGATATCGAGCCATTGGCTCGGTTCTTTGTCCACCAGCATGCATCGAATCTGGGGATCGATGTGGTAGAGATCACTCCGGAGTTCCTGGAATGTCTGTTGAGCTATCCTTGGCCGGGTAATGTGCGTGAGATGGAGAATGCGATTCGAAGTGCTGTTATTTACAGTCATGACGGTCGTATGATGCCCGACACGTTACCGTCTCATGTGATTGAAGGGCATGCTGGCCCGGGAAATGATCCTTCTGTAGCTGCGTTTTTCTCAGTTCGACGCGGGGAATCTTTGGAAAATCGCATCGAACTGACGGAGAAGGACATTATTGAACAAGCATTGTTGAGCAACAGTTTTAGCCGCACGAATACGGCCAAACACCTTGGAATAAGCCGTGTTACGCTTTATAACAAGATGCGAAAATACGGTATTCTGCCGGAACGGTAGGTCGGGGCAACGTGCTCAAAAGAGAAAGTCCGGGCAGCAAAGGCTCAAGGGAGTCGTTTTTCCTTGCCGATTTGCTCGTGCGGGCTTAGACTCCGCGACTTCGTTTCCCGGCCAGGAGGTCGGATTCTGTCACGCCGAGGGTATTCACCTCGGCATTTTGGTTCGGTCGGATAGCTGATGTACTCGTCATCAGCTCGCCGAAACCCCTGAAAGTTCAATGAGATGAAAAAAGACATCCACCCAAAGTATCGTCCTGTCGTATTCCAGGATACGTCGACAGGAACGCAGTACATCATCAACTCCACGATGCGTTCTAAAGAGAACATCAAGTTGGATGATGGCAAAGAATATCCGCTCGTGAAAGTGGAAATCAGCGCGGCGTCTCACCCGTTCTACACGGGCAAGATGAAGTTCGTTGACTCCGCTGGCCGCGTCGAGAAATTCACGAAGAAGTACAACTGGGGCAAGAAAGAAGAAGAAGCCGCGAAGTAGCGACGACAATTTCACAATCTGCAACAGGGCGTGCGCATTCATCTGCGCACGTCCTTTCTTTTTGGATTGATTTCGTCTTACTTAGTCAGAGGTTCCTTCAATGTTTCCCGTTCTTGAACGCCAACTCGCTCGTTACGAGGAACTTGAAAAGCAGATGCAGGATGCGGATGTTCTCAGCAACATCTCGCGGATGCTGGAGATTCAGAAAGAGCTGGGGTCTCTATCTCGCATTGCCGCCTCGGTGCGGAAGTTTCATACGCTGGAAGGCGACATTGAAACGGCGAAGATGATGGTTGACGAGGAGACCGATCACGAGTCACGTGAATATGCCAAGGCAGAGCTGAATGCCTTGATTGCTCAACGCGATGAACTCTCGGTCGAGCTGGAAGATATGGCCACGGCCGGCGATTCGATTACTCGCGGTGCCTGTATCATGGAAGTTCGCGCGGGCACAGGTGGTGATGAAGCCGCGTTGTTCGCCAAGGATCTGTTTGACATGTACATGGCGTACTGTCTGCAAAAAAACTGGAAGACCGAAGTCCTGGAATTCAGCCCGACAGAATTGGGTGGTTTGAAGGAAGTTGTGTTTTCAATCACCGGCGACGGAGCGTTTCACGCTTTGCAGTTTGAAAGCGGTGGTCATCGGGTTCAGCGAGTTCCCGAGACGGAAACTCAGGGCCGAGTTCACACCAGTGCGGCGACGGTAGCGGTTTTGCCGGAAGCCGATGAAGTAGAGATCAATATTCGTCCGGAAGATCTTCAGGTCGACACAATGCGAGCCGGTGGTCCTGGCGGGCAGAAGGTGAACAAGACCGAAAGCGCCGTGCGACTGACTCACTTGCCGACCGGTATCGTTGTAAAGTGCCAGGACGAAAAGAGTCAGCACAAGAATCGTGCGAAGGCGATGCGAGTTCTCCGCAGTCGTATCCTTGAGGCTCAAACTACAAAGTTGCAGAATGAACGAGCCGCCGCGCGTCGAACGCTGGTGGGGTCGGGCGACCGCAGTGAACGAATTCGCACCTACAATTTTCCTCAGAACCGCATGACCGATCATCGCTGTAATTTGACGATCTACAAGCTGGATCGGATCATGACAGGCGATATGAATGAGCTTATCACCGCTCTGCTGGCCTTCGATCGCAACGAACGATTACGAATTGCTGATGAGGCGATGTGAGAACGGTGTCGTGCTCAGACGAATACTCCAACTGCACCAGCCTGTACTCAAATTAGCCGTCTCGCTCCGTCGAGACGAGGCCTTGAGTCCACCCTATGGCTGAGGAAACTGGGGGACGATTTTCAACTTCAGCATCATGGTTGTGTTTTGTGGTTGGGAACAGGGTTTCACTGAACAACGTGCATCGTAGAAGGCTCTTCTCGGCGGAACGAGAAGGCTACTTTGGTCAGTGCGTGGTGGACGGGGTAAATCCTGCTTGCTGATGGGGCAGAATCCGGTTACTCTCACCAACCCGCCGCCTATTCTCACCGACCTCGTTGCTCCTCTGGAGAACGTTTCATGCCAGAGAAATCCGATGCGCAGAAGTTCTGCGTGCAGACTCAACACGCAGGCCATTCGTTTGGCGACTTCTTTGGACGTACTCGCGAAGGGCTCTACGTCGACACGCGGCGTTCAATGTTGAAGGCCGGCATGGCTGGAATGGCCGGTCTTTCGTTGCCGGGTTTACTTCAGGCTAAAGCAGAAGCGGCCGCTGCGGGAATCTCTGGACCGACCGGCAAAAGTGTGATCCTGCTATGGATGGCCGGTGGTCCAAGTCACATCGATACCTGGGACAGTAAGCCGGATCGTCCGTGGGTCAATCGAGGTCCATTTGGTGTCACTAAAACCAAATTGCCGGGTGTTGTGATTTGTGAGCATTTGCCGAAGCAGGCTGCAATGCTGGACAAGTTCACGATTATCAGGTCTGTGGATGCTCGTCACAGTAATCATGAACCAAACATGGTTTTCCAGACGGCGAATCTCGCGGCGGAACCTCGTGTCAATCCGGAAGCGGTCAGGTATCCATCGCTGGCGTCTGTAATTGCCAAGAGTCACGGAGCCAATCATCCGGCGATGCCTCCGTTTGCCGCCTTCATGAAGTCACGCTCGCATCTGGCGTTTGCGGGCTATCTGGGGAAACAGTACGACCCGTTTCTGTGTGATAAGGCCACAACACTTCCGGTCTACACAGATGTTGGCGTTGATACGGGCCGAACAACGGGCGGTGACTTGTTCCAGATGCCAAAAGGGTTGTCCGAAAATCGTTTGAACGAACGAGTGAGTTTGCTGAAGCAGTTCGATCATATGAAAGCCGGACTCGATCAGGACGGTTCGATGGACGCATTAAACACCTATCAGCAGCAGGCAGTAGATCTGCTGTTAGGTGAGCGTGCTCGTCAGGCGTTCGATCTGAAACAGGAAGATGCAGAAACTCGGGAGCGATACGGAAAGCATCTCTGGTGCCAACAGGCGTTGATCGCGCGTCGATTAGTCGAAGCCGGAACAACATTTGTCACACTGGACCTTAGCTATCACGGTGCCTCTGGGACATGGGATAATCACGGCGACAACATTCCTCCGTACGGCGGAATCAGCAAAGGGCTCGGGCCATTGCTGCCGTTGTTTGATCATCTTATCACGACGCTGGTCAGCGATCTGGAAACTCGCGGTCTGCTGGATAAAGTGATGGTGATTGCCATGGGAGAATTCGGCCGAACTCCGTCAATGGGAACTCAGGACAGCACAGACGGTCGTAACCATTGGCCGGAAGTGATGTCGATGTGCCTTGCCGGTGGCGGACTGCGTCATGGTCAGGTAATCGGAGCTACCGAAAAAGAC
>CAIJTV010000562.1:0-2106 GCA_903823635.1 uncultured Planctomycetaceae bacterium | reverse complement strand
TTGACGGGCTTGATCGCTCGCAGCGTGCTGCTTGTTGGAGCCTCCGGAGTTGGCAAAACTTCGATCCTGAAAGAGGTGGTTCGACGTAGTACGGAACTGGGACTTGGGTCCTGGAAGTTCTGGGCGACCAGCGGTTCGCGTCTGGTCTCGGGAATGACGGGTTTCGGAATGTGGCAGGAACGGCTTGAGCTTCTGCGAAAGGAGATGGTCCGAGAGCATGTGATTCTGCATGTGGGTTCATTGCTGGAACTGATGGAAGTTGGCCGCAGTGAATGTCAGACACAGGGGATTGCGTCGTTTCTTCGTCCAGCGATTGCTCGCGGCGAGATTCTGGTCGTGGCCGAATGCACGCCCGAGCAACTGTCGTTGATTGAACGCCAGGATATTGCGTTGCTGCGTGCATTCCTGCAGATTCCAATTCATGAGCCGCCTCAGGAAAAGCGTTTGAGTATCCTGTCACAGATTGCTCGGGCTGGATGGACAACGACGGCAGAATTATTCTCTGTAACGGCGATTGAAGAGATCGAACGACTACATCGCCGCTTTGCGACTTGCTCCGCCTTCCCGGCGCGGCCGGTGAGATTCTTGCAGAATCTGCGACGTGATGTTGCCGCGCGTAAACTGGTGGCCGTGGGTTCGGAGGCAGGCACAGAGTCCAACGCGGAATTTCTGATCAGCGGCGCGGATGTGACTCAGGCGTTTTCTCGCGAAACCGGCTTGCCGATGTGGCTGCTGGATGACAGCGTTCGCCTGGATCTTAACGCCGCTGAAGCGTGGTTTGCAGCGCGAGTCATTGGGCAGCCGGAATCGGTGACTCTGATCGTCAATCTGCTGGCCACGCTCAAAGCTCAGTTGAATCGAGATCATCGGCCGTTGGCCAGCTTCTTGTTTATCGGGCCGACGGGTGTGGGCAAGACGGAGATGGCTCGCACGCTGGCCGAGTATCTGTTTGGATCAGCCGGAGCAGGTGACTCCCGCATGATTCGCATCGACATGAGCGAATATGCGGACCCGATGGCTGTGCAGCGTTTGATCGGCGGAACGACGGAAGCCGAAGGAGTCCTGACAGCGCGAGTTCGAGAGCAGCCGTTTGCGGTTGTGTTGCTGGATGAGTTCGAGAAAGCTCATCATTCGCTGTTTGATCTGTTGCTGCAGATTCTGGGTGAAGGTCGACTCACAGATGCGGCTGGACGAGTCGCTGACTTTCGCAATTGCGTTGTCATCATGACGTCGAACCTGGGCGCCGCGACTTATGCTCGTGGTTCCGTGGGTTTCGGGCTAAGCGAATCCGATGTCCGGCATTCTCGCGATCATTTCGAGAAAGCCGTAAAGGAATTTGTACGTCCGGAGCTCTTCAATCGAATTGATCGCATCGTCCCGTTCGCGCCATTGGATCGAGCCACGGCACGGAAGGTGGTGGAGCGGCAGTTGGAGCTGATTCGACAGCGAGACGGGCTGAAGTATCGTCGCGTAACGTTTGCGGTGAGTGATCACGTGATCGATTATTTGCTCGAACACGGCTTCGAACCGCGTTACGGCGCGCGATCTTTGAAGCGTGTGATGGAACGCGATTTGTTGGCACCGATGGCGGAAAAATTCAACCGCTATGCTGGCGACACGGTACTGCACGCCGAGTGTTCTGTGCTGACAGATGCGCCGGATCGGAAGCCTGCTCTGAAGCACTCGGTGCGGGCTCAGGCTGACGCGTCCGGAAGATTGTTGACGGCGGTCGTAGCTGACGCGGGACAAATGGAAGTTGTGACGCGATTGCAGGAACTGCGTTCACGATCGCAGCGACTTCAGGCCAGCTCTGTGATTCTGGACATGCAGAACACCGTGTTTCAACTGGAGCGGCAGGAGCGAGGGTGGAACAAGTTGACACAACAGTCGACAGTTGTGCTGAAGCAGCGTCATGAACTGGATCGTCGTCGCGAATGGATGATGAAGTTCGAACAATTCCTGAACCAGATCATTGCTCAGGAAGATCTGGCTCTGATGTCCTTCTATGCGGAAGATCGCCCGGAGATGCCTGAAAGTGATGCGCTGCGTAAATCTGTCGCGAAGGGTGTTACTGATTTCTCGCAGCAACTTTTGGACTTGCTGGAT
>CAIJTV010000561.1:0-2180 GCA_903823635.1 uncultured Planctomycetaceae bacterium | reverse complement strand
GCGGAACGTATGCCGGTCTCAACTGGACGTCGCAGGATGCTGCCATCGGTGGTCACTGACACACAGAATGACTGGCCATCTTTCACGACAACGGCTGACTTTGGCACGGTCAGCGCATCGGCACGTTCAGCCACTGTGAGTTCCACCTGAGCGTACATTCCGGGACGCAGCTTGCCGTCCGGATTGGGCACGTCGATTTCACATTTCAGAGATCGTGTCCCGGTCTGCAGAGCCCATCCTGTCCTGGCGACGATGCCATCGAACGCGGCATTGCCCATAGCGGAGACAGTGATCTTTGCAGGGCGGCCGGTTTCAACCAGAGATGCCTCGGCCTCGGGGACATCAATAAATAATCGAACTGTGTCAGCCTGAATCAATACAAACAACGGCTGATCGGCACTGCCGCGAGCGGCCTGAACGAGATGCCCGGCGTCGATCGATCGCTCAGTAATGATCCCGTCGAATGGAGCTCGAATCTGCAGATACTCACGCAACGCGGCAACTCGGTCACGATCGGCTTCGGCAACTTTCAGATGAGCCTTCGTTGCCTGCAAATCAGCCTGAGCTTTCTCGACGGCAACAGCAGCTTCGTTCTCCACAGCCTTCGCAGATTTGAGCTTTGCGTTCGCCTCTGACTGGCTGGCCTGCGCAGATTTGAACTGCAGTTCCGTTTCTTCGGCAAGTTTTGGCGTGATCGTCTTCGCTTCCGCCAGTGCCTGCATGCGATCGTATTCGGACTTCCATCGTGCAAACTGAGCATCCGCCCGCTGCTGACCGGCAACGGTTTCTTCCACACCGGCAGTCGCGGATTCCTGCATCGACATCGCGACTTTGATGGCCGATTCGGACTGCAGCACTTCCGCGCGAACCTGTTCGACCATCGCTTCCTTCTGATGAAACTCTTCTTCCAGTTCCGGTGCGGAAAGAACGGCCAGCAACTGACCGGGCTCGACAAGCTTTCCTTCCAAGTCGCGAACCGGACCTTTGACGCGGTCACCAATATCGACTTTCAATTGATCGACGTAACCGGCGACTTTGGCATGAATCGGCGTTGTGCTGAACGCTTCGATCTGACCAGGCTGAATCGTCTTTTGAGTAATCGTCTTCTTAGTTGGCTTCGTGGTCGCCACTTTTGGCAACGCGGCTGCAGATTGCTCACCGGATGAGGATGATTCCGATGTAACATTGGCTGAAGTGCAACCGGCCAGCAGCAGACTCAGCATCGCGACGACCGAGACAGCTTTTCGTTTGAATGCGATGAAGCAATCGACCGGATGCCGAAGTGCAAACATCAAACCTGAAAGTGAGAGTGACCTATGCATAACAGAGTCCTTGTTCAGGCTTCGTTGGTTTCGGTATCCAGCGGATGCAGCGACGGTGAAGCAATCGAGCTTCGGCCCTGAATCAATGCAAACACCGCAGGAAGAATAAACAGAGTCGCTATCGTTGCAGCAATCAGGCTTCCCATGACGGCCCGTCCCAGCGGAGCGGTCTGCTGTCCGGATTCGCCCAGTCCCAGTGCCATCGGCAGCATTCCGGCCAGCATCGCACAACTGGTCATAATAATCGGCCGCAAACGAGCGACCACGGCGTTTTCAGCCGCCATTTTTGAGGACTCCCCGTTTCGTCGTCGCTCTTCCGCGAAGGTGACAACGAGAATCGCGTTCGCCATCGCGACACCGAGTCCCATGATGACGCCAATGAACGACTGAATGTTCAACGTCGAACCGGTGCTCCACAACATCAGTGCGGCGCCGGCCACAACAGCCGGAGCGGCGGCAACAGTGACCAGTGACAAACGAAACGACTGATAGTTAGCCGTCAGCATCAGAAAGATGGCCAGCAGAGCAAGTAACAATCCGACTCCAAGTCCGCTCATCATCTGTCGCAGCGGAGGAATCTGGCCTCGCAACTCATAGGTGATGCGGCCGGCTTTGGCCGGAGCAGGCTGTCCGGGCACAACGGCTGCCGCGGCCGCTTTATCGAGTTCATCCTTGGCGGCATCATCTTCTTTCTGAACTCTATCGACAGCGGCGATCACCTGTGTCGCCACACTGCCGAGGTCAGCTCCGACGATGTTGGCGGCCAGTGAAAGCTCACGCTTCATGTTGTATCGATCAAATTCCCCCGGCATCGTACCCTGAGTAATCTGGGCGACATCTCGAAGAAGCACAGGGTTT
>CAIJTV010000560.1:0-8786 GCA_903823635.1 uncultured Planctomycetaceae bacterium | reverse complement strand
TGCATGTGTCGACCGACGAAGTCTATGGCTCACTGGGCGCAGAAGGTTTGTTTACGGAAGAAACCTCGTATTCGCCCAACAGTCCGTACTCGGCAAGCAAAGCGGCATCGGATCATTTTGTTCGAGCCTATCTTCACACGTATGGACTGCCGGTACTGATCACGAACTGTTCGAATAACTATGGACCCTATCAATTCCCGGAGAAATTGATCCCTCTGATGATTCTGAACGCCATCGAAGGTAAGCCGCTGCCTGTTTACGGCGACGGTCTCAACGTCCGCGATTGGCTGTATGTCGAAGATCATTGTGCAGCCATAGAAGCAGTCCTTGCAAAGGGCCGAATCGGCGAATGCTACAACGTAGGTGGCAACAACGAGCAGACAAACATCAGTATCGTAAAGATGATCTGCGCCACGGTTGATCGACTTCGTCCCGGCTTGTCACACGCCCCTTGTGAATCTCTGATCCGTTACGTGAAAGATCGTCCCGGCCACGATCGTCGGTATGCGATTGATGCGACAAAGATTGAACATGAACTGGGCTGGAAACCTCAACAGGATTTTCAATCAGGATTGGAATTGACCATTCGCTGGTATCTTGAAAATCCAGTTTGGGTCGAACGCGTTCAGTCCGGAAAATATCGCCGCGAACGCCTCGGGCTTGGCGACGAATAGAAGGTCCAATTTTGAACGACCAATGAAGACACTCGGAGGGCTGACGCCCTGCCGCTCGCCGTTGTTTCTGAAAACCGAAAACCTCCAAACGAAAACCTCTTTTCATGTCTCACTTCAAAAAAGGCATTATCCTCGCAGGAGGCACTGGTTCTCGACTGTTTCCGATCACGCTTGGCATCAGTAAGCAGATGGCGCCGGTCTATGACAAGCCGATGATTTACTATCCGCTTTCCACGCTGATGCTGGCCGGCATTCAGGAAGTGCTGATCATCTCATCGCCTCGTGATATTGGTGGATTTGAAAAACTGCTCGGCGACGGCGCGAAGTGGGGCATGAAGTTTTCTTATATCACTCAGGCTAAGCCGGAAGGACTTGCTCAGGCATTTATTCTGGGTGCAGACTTCGTAGGCGACGACCACGTAGCGTTGGTCCTGGGAGACAACATTTTTTACGGAAGTGGTTTTCAGAAAATCCTGGCCAATGCCGGAAGCCTCGAAACAGGAGCGACAATCTTTGGTTACGAAGTACGTGATCCGGAGAGATACGGCGTTGTTGAGTTCAACGCTCAGGGAAAAGCTATCTCCCTCGAAGAGAAGCCTCCAAAGCCCAAGTCCAGCTTTGCCGTTCCCGGACTTTACTTCTACGACAATTCGGTCGTGGAGATCTCATGCAATCTGAAGCCATCTCCGCGAGGCGAGTTGGAGATTACCGACGTCAATCGCGAGTATCTGAACCGAGGACTTCTGCGAGTCGAAATGTTGTCTCGAGGTTTCGCGTGGCTTGATACCGGAACGCATGAATCTCTGCTGGACGCCGGTAATTTCGTCGCCGCGATTGAGAAACGAATGGGGCTGAAGATCTCCTGCCCTGAAGAAATCGCGTGGCGAAAGGGCTTCATTGATCGCAGCCAACTGCAGTCGCTGGCATCCGAGTTCCCGAATGAGTACGGTGAGTACCTGAATCGTTTGGCTCAATAATCCGGGACGAGCTACTGTTGCTTCCCATGGACCATTCAGACAGTGATCCTGTATTGGTTCAACGCCATTGACGCGTGCACCTTGTCCATGATTCGACCGAACTTCTCCACGCCTCATTTTTCCAATAAAGAATTTTCCGATGATCAAGGGATTTCGCGAGCGCCTTCAAAAGGGCGAAACACTTCTGGGAACAATGGTCACTCTGCCAACGGCATCAACGGCCGAGATTCTTGCGGACGTCGGTTTTGACTGGCTGTTTATCGATGGCGAACACGGACCGCTCACAACTCCCGATATTCTTGGCATTCTTCAGGCTGTCAGTCACCGCGTGGCCTGCATCGTCCGTGTTCCGATCTGCGATGAAGCAGAAATCAAGAAGGTACTGGACCTTGGAGCACAGGGGGTCATCGTGCCTCAGGTCAACACCGCCGAACAGGCGGCTGACGTGGTGCGGTTTGCTCGATATGCACCTGCCGGAGGCCGCGGTGTCGGCTTGGCACGAGCTCACGGTTATGGTTTTCGCTTTGCCGACTACGTCGCATCAGCCAACGACGATGTCTTGGTAATCGTGCAGGCAGAGCATAAAACGGCAGTCGAAAACATTGGATCGATTGTCAAAGTGCCGGGTGTCGACTGCGTATTGCTCGGGCCTTACGATCTCTCGGCCAGCTATAACAAGATGGGACAGATTTCTGATCCGGAGGTCCTTGCAGGCATTGCGAAGATCACAGCAACATGCCGGTCAGCGTCTATTCCGCTCGGTTACTTCGGTGTGAATGCTGAAGCCGTGGCTCCCTATGCGGCGCAGGGATATACGTTGCTCGTTGCTGGAGTTGATGTCCTGTTTCTGGGTAATGGGGCGAGAAAAATCCTGAAGGATATGCAGGCTTACGAAAAGCCCGTGAAATAATCCGCTGCGCAAAGCAGGTGGTACAAAGGCATCGAATCAACTGGTCATGAAGGATGGAGTAACCATTGTTCGGGCGAATGATTTGCATTTGTCGTCGAGGTCATTTACCGTCCCCAAGGCGTTCCAGATACCCCTCCCCCACCAGTGACACATGGAGACCCTCAATGACCTTGCGATTGATGCTGTTTTCACTGATTTGTGTAGCAACCGTTGTTGTGTTTGGAACGGCCGAGCTTTCAGCCTCGGTAGAAGCATCTGAGAGTCCCTTGACGTTGTCTTCCGTCAATTTTGACGCCGTGCTGACTTTGGCTCAGGATGATTCTGACAACTCGGGCGGAACACGCATTCGAGGTCGATCCGTAGGAAAACTGATCGGCCTGGCAGTTGCCGTTGTAATTGGGATCGGCAGTTTCATCATGAAGATGTTTCGCGGCGAGAAATAAATGATTGTGGAACCATCACCAACCGAAACACACCGACTTGTCCGAGCCGCTCGACGCGCGGGGAAGTCGGTCGGTTGCGTTCCGACCATGGGCGCGCTGCATGCGGGTCATGTGAGTCTGATCGAGCGAGCTCGCAAAGAATGCGATTTTGTCGTGGGCACGATCTTTGTGAACCCCACCCAATTCGGGCCGAATGAAGATTTCAGTAAGTACCCCAGAACGCTGGAAAGTGATCTGGAAATGTGTCGGGAGGCTGGGGCTGACTTGGTCTTTACGCCGCGGACTTCGTCCATGTATTCACCGCTGGCTCAAACCATTGTACGAGTCGATCGGCTCGCTTCCGTTCTGGAAGGCGCTCATCGGCCGGGCCACTTTGATGGCGTCTCAACCGTCGTCACCAAATTGTTCAATATCACGGAACCTGATCGTGCCTACTTTGGGCAGAAGGATTTTCAGCAGCAGCTCATCATTCGACAGATGGTCGAAGATCTGAACCAGCCCGTTGAAATTGTCACCTGCCCCATCATTCGAGAATCTGATGGACTGGCGATGAGCAGTCGCAATCGATACCTATCCCCGGATGACCGTCAGCGAGCCGGTCTGTTGTCACAAGCCCTGCGGAAGGCAAAGCAGTTGGCACAGGAGACATCTCTTGTTCCGCCTGAGATTTCCGCCGCCATGATCGACGTACTTCGCTCAGTCGACGGTATTGAATTGCAGTATGCTGTGATTGCCGATGGAAAAACACTCGCTCTGTTGACCGAGCGCATGGAACCGGCTGTGGCATTGATCGCCGCAAAGGTGGGGACTACGCGTCTGATTGACAATGAGATCCTGCATTTTTGCTGACGGCAGCCCACCGTACCTCAATCGCTGAAAAAACCCGCGTTTCGTAGATCACCGGGCTTCCGCTATGATCCGCCCGAAGGCTCGTTGAATGAAAAACGAGTGACACCGGCCTGGCCGTTTTCTCGGCCGATTTTAATGCGATTTGTCCTATGCGCACGGTCCTCCTGCGATTCCTGTTCAAAGATCTCTGGCAATGGCAGTCGGTTGGCAACGAACTGCATGTTGGCATGGCGTGGCTGATCCTGGTCTGGCTGCTGATCACATGCGTTTCCTTTGTGCTGCTGTACCGCAGTACTCTCAATCTGAAGGAATCAATCGCATCGGCTGGCTTCTGGCTTTTCGTCCCGATCGTGCTTTTGGGGCTCGCGATTCTGCGTCCGAACATTGGCATCATTCACAGTGGAATCCCTGTCTTCGGCTATGGCTTCATGATGTTTGTAGGCTTTTCGACGGCCACATGGCTGGCGTCGCGACGAGTCCTCAAGATCGGACAACCGCCGGAGGTCATCTGGGACATGATGATGTGGGCACTGATTCCGGGACTAATCGGTGCCCGTGTTTACTATCTTGTGCGGCACGGAAGTCCCGCGATGGCTCAAGCTCAGGGCCTGCAGAAACTTATTGCCTCCGTCGCGTTGTGGGACGGCGGCATCGTGTTTTACGGCGGCGTCATCGGGGGAATCATTGGCGTTACGCTTTTCTGCCTTCGCCGAAAGATCAGGCCACTCGCCATGTTTGATGTTCTTGCTCCGTCGCTGCTGATCGGTGAAGGTTTTGGACGAATCGGCTGTTTTCTTTACGGCTGTTGCTACGGCAAAGCCTGCGAGCAACCATGGGCCGTCAGATTTCCTCCGGACAGCCTGACCTTCAAGAAACTTGTTGAGAATGGCGTGATCGGTCAGGACGCCGCAGAAACAATCTCGTTGCATCCCACGCAGATTTACAGCTCCGTGGCAGCTTTTGTGTTCGCCGGGATCCTCGCCTGGTTTTTCCGTCGTCGACCGTTTGACGGCGCGGTGATGTGCCTGACATCGATCCTGTATCCGATCAGCCGCTACGTTCTGGAAACGCTCCGTGGCGATATCGACCCGGGCGCGCTGGGACTGAAAGATGCACAGATGATGAGCATTGGCCTGATGATTACAGGAATCATCGGAATGTACTATCTTTCGCGGCATCCAAAATTAACGTTGGCAAGCCCGGATAAGCCGCTTCCGACAACAGGTCGCGCCTGAACAGGTCGCTTCAAAGTAGTGCTCGAAAAAGGGGTCAGCAGACTCGGTGGACAGCTCTTCAGACCTGCAACTCATCACGATGACTCTGCAGGGAAATCCGCGCGCGTTTGATGACCTCGTGAGGCGTTATCAGGATCGGCTGGTTCATAGTCTTGAACATGTGCTGAACTCCCGCGAAGACGCACTGGATGTGGCTCAGCAGGCGTTTGTTCTGGCCTGGCAGAAACTGAGTTCATTCCGAGGCGATTCAGGGTTCTATTCGTGGCTCTACCGCATCGCCCGAAACGTTGCGATCAGCCGTGCTCGACGTCAGCACATCAGCGCCGGGTCTCTGGATCACATGCACGAAGCTTCGGCGTTTGAACCCGCGGATCCCAGCCAGCAGAATGCTCCCGGGCATGCGATGGAACAGGCAGAACAGGTTCGCCTTGTTCAAGAAGCATTGAAAAAAATTGCAGACGAATTTCGCCAGCCGCTGGTTCTTAAAGAGATCGATGGTTTCTCCTATGAAGAGATTGGCGAAATTCTCGACATCCCGCTTGGCACCGTCCGCAGTCGGATCTTTCGAGGCCGTCAGGAACTGATCGAACGCCTGCAGAGAGTGATGAAGGATGAGTGATTCGACGGATCGCTCAACTTCGAAAAACGTTTTTTATCGAACAGGCACCCACGGATTCCAGCTCGCGTGGTACATGGCTTTCGGCACACTGGCTTGAAGTATCTGATCAGCGATGGCATCTGCTGCAGAAACCTTTGAACCGATAAGAGCGTCGACAAGGCCCGGTGTTGAGCGATACTCGAAGGCATCGTAGCTGGTGAGTTGCAGTTGCTTCGCCAGCGCGGACACGGCGTCTTCTGTGTAGCCGATCTCATCGACCAGATGATTCTCGAGAGCCTGATTGGCGGTGTAGATCTGACCGGTCGCAAGCTTGCGAATCGCGGCATCATCAAGCTCACTGCGGCCGGCATCGATCACAGAAACAAAGCGATCAAACGCATCCTGCATGATGGCTCCCCAGACTTGTGTCTCTTGTTCCGTCATATCTCGAAATGGATTGAGCGTGTCTTTCAGTGGGCCAGTCACAAGCGGTTCTGATTTGACGCCAATCTTTTGGACAAGTTCTGTAGCGTTATAACGAGGGATGATAACGCCGATGGATCCAGTCCATGTCGTGGGCTCAGCGAAAATGCGGCCCTGTTCACCAATCCCCATCGAGATGTAATAACCTCCTGACGCCGCGATGCGCTTCATCGAAACGTAGACCGGTTTGGCCTTGGACAGCTCCTGGATCTTCCGCAGCAATTGATGGCTGTCCGCCACGAATCCACCTGGGCTATCGATCACCATCACAACGCCTTTGATCGTCTCATCTTCCGTCGCGCGTTTGATCTGTTTCAGCCAGCGTTCGGTAAAGGGCGGACTGATGGTGCCTTCGAAGTTGATGATCGCAATGCGATCTTTGGCACCGCTGTCACCAGAAAAATGTTGTTCCGGAATCCCGGGAGGGGAATACGACAGTGGGTCCAGAATGAACCAGAGGTTCAGGATGATTGAAACCAGCAGCAGCCCAAGAACAATGCGTCGGAGCCAACGTTTTCCCGAGTTTTCCGGCGATGTGTCAACTCGAACAAAGACCGTGGAACCACTGACTGAAGCCGTTTCGCCGGCTCGAACTACTTTTTCCTGTGTCATCGCGATCTATTCACCTTGAAGACCGGCAGAGGCTGCCGAATACATCCCTCACTTGCACGAACATCTGCACACTGTGTGAAAAGAGGAGGCCTGCATCAAGTCTACTGATGATTCTGGTTGTAGGTATCGTAGCCATCCTGTCTGTCCTAACGTCATCAAAACCGGACCAACTGGAACGACCTGACTTTTCGGAACCGTCGATAGACAAGGCGGTGGCTTATTGACTGGAGCAATTCCGGGCGAGTCACTCAATCGTCATGAAAGCAAAGTCCGGATCGGGCAGTTTTCCTGAACCGGCCAACGTTGAGACAGGGATGGATCTCATGAAGACACGAAGACTTGTTCGCCGCTCACTTCTGACGGCGGCTGTTTCAACAGCGTCGCTGTTAGCCACACTGGAATCTCAAGCCCTCGGATTTGAAATCACCGCTTCGCCAGCATCATCCGGGATTCAGCGCGTTCAGTATCAGCCGGGGCAGCAGGGACAGCCAGCTCAGGCCAACCCGGCTGTGACTGCAGAACTCAAGAAGATGTTCGAGGAGAGTGGACAGCCTATGCCTTCGATGAATCCTCGGGATTTGCCGAATGCCCAGGGGCAGACCAATAATGTTAGACCAACTCAACGACCAGCGGGCCAGCAGACCGGCAAGCCTCAGAGTTACGCTCAGCCAACCTCTGCTCAGAAAAACTCGAAGCCTCAAGCCGGTATGCAGCAGGCTTCGACGAAAGCTCCTGAAAAAGCACAGCAGCCGGCGAAGAAGAACTTTCTGCAGAAATTCATGGGAGGCATCACCGGACAGAACAAGAAAGCCGCCGATGCCACTGTTGTTCCGCCAGTTCCACCCGGCTATGTAGAACCACCACCGGCTCCTCCTTCAGGCGGATCCAGCGTTGCTCAGGCTCCGAAGCCTCAGGGGCAGCCAGCAGCCATGCAGAATCGTCCATCGGGCGTTCAGACGATGCAGAACGGGAAGCAAGGCGCGCCGCAGAACGGCATGCAAAGCCATCTCGCAAGTCAGAGTCGACCGATGCCTGCAGCAAGTGCTCGTCCCGCCGTTGGAAGTCAGTCGCAAGTCAAAAACACGGCCCCTCAGAACAATGCGCCAACAAAGTCAGTGCCAGTTCGAACGGCCCAGGCCACTGCAACCAATGGACAGGTTCGAGCGGCCAGCCAGCCTTCGCAACCGGTCCCTGCGGTTCCGGTCGCGGCAAGTTCAACACCTCGCAACCCACGAGCCTCTGCACCGCCTCAACCGGTCGCGAATGCGCAGCAGTTTGTTCAGCCCGGCACCGCACCTGCGTTCATGCCGTCAGTGAAGAAGAATCTGAACGAGGTGCAGGCAACGATACCTCAGGTGAAGTCACCTGCCACAGCTCAGGCAGTTCCGAATCCGAAGCCAGTCATGGCGGAGACCAAGGCTCCTGCGAAACCAGCTGAGGATGGTTTTGTTGATCCGTTCAACGAATCCGAATTGGCAGCGGATACCAATGAGTCTCTGGATCTTGATTCGTTAGCGACTCCGAAGCTCGAAGAGACTGTTCAGGCTGCCCAAGCAGCGACTACTAAAGTCGTGGAAAAGTCAGCAACAGCCTCTGCAGCGGCGGCGAATTCTTTGGCAGAAAACCCGTTTGTGGAAGAAGCGAAAGAGCTGGCAAAAGAAGCCAAGTCAAAGAATCCTTTGACAGGTGTTCGACTCAACACGTCCGACGAAGAGATGTTCAGCGCTGACTCGGCAAAGACTATTGTGAAAAAAGCACTCCCCGCTGCCGGAGCGGCTGCTGAGACAGCAGAGGCACTGGGAAATGCCATCGCACCGGTGGAAGAGTTTGGACAAAGCCTTCCGGCGATCGATTTGCCCACTGTTGATGATGCTGTACAACCCGCGGATACGGAAGTCACGACAGCTCCTGACATCGACTTTCCCGAATTGGATGCTCAGGATGCAGCCGATGCGAAGGGGAATGCACCTCTCGTCAACAACCCGGAACAGCAGGAATCTATTCC
>CAIJTV010000559.1:0-2457 GCA_903823635.1 uncultured Planctomycetaceae bacterium | reverse complement strand
GGATAGGGTCCGCAGACGATTTGCACGACATTGAATCCCTTTGCCTTGCGGTCGGCGGTGAGTTGCTGAAACCCCTCCCAAGTCATCCTCCTGCACAGACACTTCCACCACGTGTCGCCGAGCCATAAAAACGGAGTGCCATCGGCGTGCTCGAAATGCCGTTTGTCCTGAGCAACGCGGACCGGGCCGTGGAGATAGAGAAGATTCGTCCCGGTATTGGGTGTGATCGTGACCTTGCCTTCAACGCCATGCAATCCGGAATCGTCCGCGACGTTGCAAATGGATCGCCAGAGATGGACACCCACAATCGGCGAAGCATAACGAACCTTCCATTGATTCTTGCCAGCCCAGAAAGCAGGAACTAGCTTCTTGGCTCCGGCAGGATCAGTGAACTCGACATCCAGAATCACCTGCATGAACGGATCAGAGTGGAGACGCGCGGCCTCGAAAGTGATCTCTGCAACCTTGTTGGCCTCAACTTCGACGTTGAGGGCCAGCCCCTGAACCTTTGGATTCTCACTGCCAACTTCTGGCGGAGGATTCGGCGCGTGATGTGCCGCTGTGTTCGACTGAGCAAATCCTGGAAGCGGTCCCCAGATATCTGCAAGCAGCAAGAAGATTTCTGGTTCGGCTTGCTTTAGTTCGCCGGCGACAAAGGGATAGAAATCATTCGATCCGAAATAGGCCTCGGTCATCTCGGCGAAGAATTCTTTGTGGTCCGTGAGCCCGTAGTGTTCGTGAATCGTGCCGGAGGCCGAGAGGACGGATTTGTACTTTCCACTGCCACGAAACTTTTCCCACGCCGCATTCACCCGAGGTTCGTCAAACCCGACGATTTGGTCGTGAAATCCGTGTGCCAGTTCATGCAGCAGGACCCACGGTTGGCTGTGAATTCCCGCTGGCTCCAGAAGGTCGTTGACATCGGGAATGTGAACGCACTTCGCGAGTTGCTCGCTGTAGCCGTGTTCCTTAAGCCAACCGGCATCAGGGTGATACTGCATCGTGCGCAGGTCGCCGTAGTTCAGGTCCAGCTGGATAGTGATGGTCCGCAGCTTTGCAAGAGACTTGTCCGGCACGACCACCGAAATGGCGACCAGTCTCGCTTCCAACAACTTTAACACACGAGCCCCAAGAGCCGAGTCCTCGCCTTTGAGTAAACGATCATCCACGCGAACATTCCAGCCTTCAATCTTGCATGTGGTGTGCGCAGTAGGCAGTGGTTGCTTGGCCGCCGCCACGGTGGGCGCAGCCAGTAAAGCCACGATAACAAATGCGTAAATCATGGGCTCGATTTCGGCAGAGTTTTTGCATCAACGTGTAGTTGGCTGGAGCGACGCGATTCTTCAAGCCGATCGACTTGTGCTTTTAATTCTGTGATGACTTCAGTATTTCTTTTCATCCTGATGAAGATCATCCAAATGACGGCTGGAAGGAAGCTGTAAAACACAAGGCTCGTTGAACTCCTCCAGTCAGAGAAAATTTCGCCGACTAGCATCAGCAAGCACAGCAGCGCAGCAAAGATTACTGGCTTCGGAGGTATCCACTCATTTGATCTATCCACTGTTTCGTCCTTCGGTCTGTACTTGGTTTTGTTCTCGCGCTATTTGTTCTTCAACAACTCCACCATCGCCTGGCCCATCGCTTCACCAACATCCATATACACTTCGGCCTTGCCGCCATAATGGCCGTTGCCACTGCCGCCTTGCGCCATCGGGTTGGTGTAGATCGTGGCAACATTTCCCTTGGATTCCGGGTACTTGCCGCTGTTGCCGTCCACAGCGAGATGGGCCTCCAAAACCAACCCGGTGGGGCCACTACTGCCTTTCACGGCTTCGCCCAAGGTAGCGCAGACGAACTTCGCGGCAGGAGCGTTGAATTCCTTCCGCAGCGCCTTGATGAACGCCACGAGGTTCTTCTCGTAGTGTGAGGCATGCCCGGCGTTCCCGGCGTCGCGTTCGCCCTGCCAAAAGAAGAAGCCCGCGACTTCATACCCCTGCGCGCCCGGGTAGTGTTTTTCGAGATCGCCCAGCGCCTTCTTCGCATCACCGATGTCGAAATCCCATTGCTTGCCAGCATACCAGTCGATCGGCTTACCGTTCTTGTCCAACCATGGCGCGGGTTCGGTCTTCAATCCCTTGTCTGGGTCCATCGGCCAGAACTCGGGTCGGTCCTTGTAGCCGGCGTAGACCAGCTTCTGTTCCATGCCCGCCTTGTCCTTGGTGACGAACTCCGATCGCTCACTTCCCGGCGGCAGTAGATCCCATCCCAGAGCTCGATTGCCGATGCAGCACTTGAGAATCATCACTGGCGCATCGATCGCGTTTCCCAGCGGATGGCCGATCCCGTATTCCGGGCCAAGATTGCCACCCGCGACCGTCATCCATTCATTCCTTAGCGGTCCTTTGCCGGACATGTACTGTACATAGCGGACATCCTTCCGCTCCGTCCAAGCTCCCG
>CAIJTV010000558.1:0-4980 GCA_903823635.1 uncultured Planctomycetaceae bacterium | reverse complement strand
TCGCGGCAGAACTGCTGAAGGAGTTTGGTTACAGCCGATTCAACTGCCCGCACATATTCCTGATCGTGGTGGTGAACCCCAAAGACGATTGGCCACTCGGTGTAGGCTGTGTGTTCAATGGCGGCTACAACACCGGTGGCGGAGCTACGATGATGTCGACCGACGCCTTTGTGAAGAAGCCCAACGCTCAATCAACACTTGAACATGAACTCGGCCACACTTTCGGCCTTCCACATGTTAGTTCGTATGGGATTGAAATGAACGGCAACAACCCGTCCATGATGTCCTATAACCCAGCACACTGGAGTCGAGGATTCGAGTCGTCACTGCAGCCGGCCACGTTTATTCCGGAAGACATTCGCGGACTGGCTTTGAATGATCGAGCGATCCCGAATCTTGAGTTCTCAGAGACCAAAGACGTACCCACTGACTATAAGTTGTTCTGGACTCCAATGCCGTTCGGGGCAGTCAAACTGAATGGCCAACCGGATTATGCCATTGAAGTGAAGAGCAATGCCGGAGCCGCGTTCAATTCAAAGCTTGAAAGCTGCGTCGTTGGCCATCTTCGATCAAGCCCCGGCCCGACGCTCTACTACGACGCAGGATCCATGTGGCACTCGGAACCGGTTGAGGGAAACGTGACACTTGACCTGACGTTTCCGTTTCCCGTGGAGCTGACCAGAATTCGACTCTACTCCGGACACAGCGGGCAATACCATCCCGTCAAAGCTTTTTCAGTCTCCGTCCCGACGGCCACCGGAAGCCAGAATTCCCTGGCAAATCATGAGTTGAAATCCTTCGACGGCGAAGTCACCTTTCCTGCAACCGAGTCTCAGCGGTGGCATCTGGAAATGACTCCGGGCGAATCGAAAACCATCGTCCTTCGCGGCCTGCGTTTCTACTCCGGCAAGACGGAAATATTCCCGCCTCAACTGTGCCTTGTGGAATAAGTCAGAGTCGCCCCACGGACGATAACGGGAACTTACTGCATGCTGATGTTCTTCCCTTGGCTGGCTATTAACTCAGAATCTCGCTGACAATCCTCGCGGGGCGGTTCGCCGTGATCACCTGAGGCTGACCATTGTGATGAAAAATCACCTGAGAATGATCCAGCCCAAACAGCGACATGAGCGTTGCCTGGTAGTCGTTGGGTGTGACGACATTCTCCACAGCTTTGTGTCCGAACTCATCGGTCGCACCATAGGCTAAGCCACCTTTGAATCCGCCTCCGGCCATCCAGATGCTGAAGCCCTGACCATTATGATCACGACCGGCCGCTGCGGGATCGCCCATGACCTGAGTCACCGGGAGCCGGCCAATTTCTCCTCCCCAATGCACGATCGTGGAATCCAGCATGCCACGTTGCTTTAAGTCTTTCACCAGAGCCGCCGCAGGCTGATCAACTCGCTTGCAGACAGCGGGCAGGGCAGTGCGGATACTTCCATGGTTGTCCCAAGGCTGACCTCCAAGGAATAATTGAATGAACCGAACACCTCGCTCCACAAGTCGACGAGCAATCAAGCAGCGAGTTCCATACTCGCGAGTTGCATCCTGATCGATTCCATACATGGCCTGAGTTGCCTGGGTCTCTTTACTGATGTCCAGTGCTTCGGTGGCGGCCGTCTGCATTCTGGCAGCAAGTTCGTAACTGGCGATACGAGCTTCCAGATCCGGATCTCCTCCGCTCTGCTCAAGATGTCTTTGGTTTAACTTCTGCAACAGGGCAAGATTCTGTTGTTGCAGAGTTCCTTTGAGATGCGACGGAGCTGCCAGATTCAGAATTCGAGGTTCCTTGGGTCGAAGTACGGTCCCCTGAAACAACGGCGGCATGAAGCCATTGGACCAGTTGTTGACTCCATCAACCGGATGACCATCCGGATCTGTCATGACCATATACGCCGGAAGATCCTGAGTTTCAGACCCCAACGCGTATAGGAGCCATGAAGCCAAATGAGGACGCCCGAGAACGCCTGGAATCCCACCATGGAAGTAACGGATCGAGACTTCATGTCCGTTCGCGCCGGTGTGCATGCTGCGAATCAGACAGATATCGTCAACGATCTCAGCAGTATGCGGAAGCAGTTCGGAGATCTCCGTTCCACACTGCCCATGCTTCCGAAACTTGAAAGGGCTTCCCAGCAGTTTCTTGCTGGCCTGATTCACGAAGCTGAATGCGACATCCCCGGTGTAGTCTGTGCCGTCATACTTTGACAGCTCCGGCTTTGGATCCGTCAGATCCATATGCGATGGACCGCCATGCTGAAACATGGAAATCATCGCGCGAGCTTTCGCGGGATGTTGAGGTTGCCGCATATGCAGATCTGTGACCGGCTTTTGCTTGATCACCGGAGGAACCGCCTGCAGCCCTTCCTGTCGCATCAGCCACGCGAGAGCGACAGAGCCAATTCCCATGGCATTGTTCTGCAAAAACTCACGGCGTGAGAATGGATCTATTGGATTCATAGGAATGGCTTTGAGGCAGGATGAGGAGGAATGAAAACAGGGCAGCAGGGAGGCAGGGAGGCAGGCGGCGAAATTCGAGGGCGGGATAACCAATCAAACTATTATCGAAGAACCAGATCCTGATGACTATAGATTTCCATGATGATGACCATCATCACTGAACGCCGTATTGCAAAACTATTTGACGTATAAAAACTCATTGGAAGTCAGCAGGACCTGACACAGATCGACCATCGCCTGTTGAGTGCCCGTCAAGCCAGCGGGTATTTGCTCCCGATGAGCCTGAAGGTACTCCAATTGCCCCGCCAGAAATGATATGGCCGCGACAAGTTCATCCACTTCCGGCTGGCGGCAATAAGCCAACTCCCAGGCATGCATCACCTGTCCAACAATCACACTGACGGACTCGGGCGGCCCATAAAATTCTGTGGCAGAACTAAACGAACGGGCTATGCCATCACTGGTCGTCAGCGTCAGCTTCACCGGCCATTGAAAAGAATCTGACGTGTTGTGTTCCAGACAGTCCACGATGAAATCAATCGTGTCCCCAGCTTCAACAACCACCGATGCAACGGGAGTTTCCACAGGAGCATTGTGACTTTTCCACTCCGCCAATAATCCACTTCCATCCGCAGCTCCGCGACTGGTCACAATTCGCCCACGCACTCCATCACCGTTCTCACTACCATGATGCAGCGTTCCTGCGATCGTCAGATTGCCAGACGCCGGAGCGACCCAACGACGGATCACAGCACGCCCTGGCTGATCGGGATGTCCTCCGTTGGCATGCAACAGGGCATATCCCAAAGCAGGATCAGGAAGCGTCGCACTGGCTTGGTAATGGGAACCTGTAAAATGGGGCAGGGCGGTGAATGGTTCGGTCTTCTTCGTGGTTTCGTTGATGCTGCCATAACCATAATGCCACACATCCAAGGGAGCTGACGGCAACGTTGGCAACGCAGCCAACTGCTCGGCAGTCGCCATTGAAGCTTCCTTGCGGCAACGTTCAGCCAATGCCGCCGCGTGACTCAGAATTGTTCCCGAGTTCATCATCATCAACGATTGAGTCGCAACCGTAGAGACAGGCCGCCGTTCACAATTCACTTCCATCACCGGAGCATCAAAGGCCTGCAGCATTGCAACCGGTTGAGATCTCCGGACCTTGACGTAAAGACTTCGACGAGTCTCCTTGTCATCAATCACGATCTGGCCAGCATCGTCTTCCACAATCGGTGCCGGTGCGCCAAACTGCTGAGCACTCAGCCGACCTGTTGCAGCCAGCAATCGATCGCGAACCAGCTCCGCATCGAGCCTTGCGATCGTCTGACGAGAATAAAACCGATTATCCGGATCAATTGTCTCATGCATCGCGGCCTTGCGGGAAGACTGTCTCCACGCGGTTGACGACAGAATCAGGCGATGCAAATGCTTGACACTCCAGCCACTTTGTACGAATTCATCGGCGAGCCAGTCGAGCAATTCCGGGTGCGTCGGGGCCACTCCAAGTCGGCCAAAATCGGCAGGCGTTGGCACCAGCCCACGTCCAAAATGATGCAGCCAGATTCGATTCACGATGACTCTGGCGACTAGTGGGTTCTCACGAGCCGTCAGCCATTTTGCGAACGCCAAACGGCGCCCGGATGTGGGCAGTGAAGCATCATCGGCCGGGATCTCATAGCGAGCATCTTCGGGAGAAGCGGCCGTCAGACCTGCTGGCTGAATCACGCCTTTGGGCTGAAGAAAATCACCACGATAAAACAAATGCGTTTCCGGCAGATGCCCGGCGGGCTCCGTCAGAATGGCAAGAAACTCTTCCGGTGGCCGTTTGCCGTTTGCTTCGGCGATGCGAGCATCATACTTCTTCAGATCTTCCGCAGCTTCGGGAAGATACTGATAGAGAACGCCAGGCGAAATATTCACACTCGGGTTCTTATTGAGCAGGTCTGTCTGCTCCGGAGTTCGCTGAGCTGCTTCAGTCTGATAAGCCACTCGCAACGTTGTTCTAAGCGGCTCCTCATACTTCATGAGTTCCTTCTCGAGTGCCTGCGCCATGTACTCTTTCTGCTTCGCTTCTCGCTCGACGCCAATCGCAGCCGCTTCAGCACTCGCGGCTGCTGCTTTCTGTCGATCCACTTCCGTATAAAGCGAAACCAGTCGCTGCGAAGGAAACTGCCAGGTCTGCCAATCTAAGGAAGGAGCAAAGACTGCTCGCAGTGCATAGTAATCTGTCTGAGGAATCGGGTCGTATCGATGATCATGACACTGCGCACATCCAACACTGAGCCCCAACAAAGACGTGCTCACAATCTTGATCGTGTCGCCAATCACCTGGTTCCGCGCGGTCGGATTATCTTCGCCGCTTCCCGTTCCGTCGGCCGCCATTCTCAAATAACCGGTTGCTGTCAGCAGCTCAATTTGTTCGGCTGTCAGATCTCCCTGTTTTGGCCCCGCAAGTTCATCACCGGCTACCTGCTCTGCAATAAAACGATCAAACGGTTTGTCGGCGTTAAAAGAGCG
>CAIJTV010000557.1:0-6041 GCA_903823635.1 uncultured Planctomycetaceae bacterium | reverse complement strand
CTTCGTCTTTCCACTCAACGCGAGTTGCAGCGGACGTAATGGTGATTCCGCGTTCGCGTTCCAGGTCCATATGGTCCATGGTCGCGCCGCCGTCTCCACCCTTCACTTCGCGGATCTTGTGAATTCGACCAGCGTAGTACAGGATGCGTTCGGTCAGAGTCGTCTTCCCTGAGTCGATGTGGGCCGAGATCCCGATGTTGCGAAGCAGGGTAATGTCAGTCATTGCAGAACGATCCTCAGTCTGAAAAAAAGATACGAAATCCGCGGGCTTGCCGCAAAAAACAGGGACAGCCAATCGAATAATTCGGTTCGTGGCTGTTCGATAAGAACAGGCTGCCTGTTCCCATCTTGCCAAAATGCCTGGTGCCTGATGCCCAGTGTCCGCATCCCCAGTTTCTGCTTGGAGAGTCAACCGCAACGGTCGCAGAGACCTGAAATGCCTGACCTGCTTCCGCCCGCAGGACCAGATCGGAAAAGATCCCGTCCACCGCAGACTGGTCAACATTTCGCACTGCCGCAAACCGTCACCGGGTTCCCGGCAGGATACGAACTGAGCTTACATTTCGACGACAGAAGGACTAAAAGTCCACCACCGCCCGCGCGCACACATGTACATCATCTCGTGTTTAGAGATCGCGGATGGTATCGGCGATTTTTACGTTTCGAAAGAGGAAGAGGCCCGAATTCATTGAACTCGAACAGCTTTCCCTCGCTGAGAAACCCGGTTTCCTTTGGAATTCCCTGCAATATGCCAGCCAAAACCTGCGGTGTCAGTTCTGCCGTGGGGCGTTTCATCATTGCTGGTGGTCCGACATGCCTCTGGCCGTTGATGTAACGTACCGGGTAAATCAAAGGAATCTGCTCCTGGTCGATGCGTAGGGCAGGTTTGTAACCTGCCAGCTTTCAGGGAAATACTGAAGCATTTCCCGCATTTCGAGGGCGCTCGGCAGGTTGCACACCTTCCCCACAACGAGGCCTTAATGAATCGGTTGCAACGATTCTGCTCGACACGTTCACCTTCAGCAACAAACCCTGCCAGAAGTCACCGGCACCGACAACTCACGTCGACGATCTCCAAACCACGACCTAAGATGCAGGCATACGCTGCCACAAAACAGATCAGTTGCTGAGACGTCCAAAATGGGCATTGAGAATCGGGAATACCTGCGAGACGAGTACGATGGTCCTGGACCGATGCGTTTTTCCGCGTCATCTGTGCAGGTCAAGCTGATCATTGTCACTGTCGCTGTTTTCATTTTGCAGCTCCTGACGACTCGCAATGGTGATTCCGTCGTGACTCGCTGGCTGGACCTTAGCGGCCCCGACCTCTATCAGCGCGGTCAGGTTTGGCGGCTGTTGACCTATGCCTTCTGCCATAGCGTCAACGATCCATTCCACCTCATCTTCAACATGATGACGATGTACTTTGCGGCCGACACTCTGCAGCGACTACTCGGACAAAAAGAACTCTTGTGGTTCTATTGCTGCTCTGCCATGTTCGCGGGAATGTCAGCAGTCGTCGTCTATACAGCTATGGACAGAAACGCGGCTGTCATAGGAGCTTCCGGAGCAGTCTGTGCGATGTTTGGCCTGGTCACAATGCATTACCCTCGACAGCGTGTGATGTTGATGGGTTTGATCCAGATGGAAATGCGTTGGGTGCTTGCAGTTTTCATGCTATTGCCAGTCTTGATGGAACAACTGAGTGGCACACGAGTATCACATGCCGCGCATTTTGGCGGTCTGCTGTTTGGATACCTGTACTTCAAATCACACATGCAGCTTAGTCGCTGGTGGGATAACTTCGCCGGACGCATAGCGATGAAGCGTCGCAACAAGGGTAAACTCAAGATCTTTGCACCACCGGTAGCGACCGATTCCAATCTTCACGCCCAAATGGATGCAATCCTCGACAAGATCAATCGTGAAGGCGAAGCCAGTCTGACTCAGCGCGAACGCAACGTCCTAATTCAGGCCGGTAACAAGCTGCGAAAAGAACGCGGCTAGCGGTGACCATCAGGTCTGGAAGCAACGAGAATCATTTGCTGCGCTTCGTCTGGTGATGGTTGGCTGCCAACGGCTCACACCGAAACGGGCGCTGCTGCCGAAACTGATCCACGCGTCGCGACCTTCCCGCTTTTTCGTCTTCCGGTGCGGCTTCAAGGCTTTGCTCCGCAAGCTGCACTGCTTTCGGAAAGGCCCCCAGCTCCGCGTGAGCCGCTGCCTGGACGGAAAGGACGAACCAGTGGTTGATTCCCATCTGAGATCCCAGCTCCTCGGCAACGTCCAGTGCCCGGTTTCCGTCTCTCAATGAGTCGTCATGGGCTCCGGTCAGCAGGACTGCGTAATTCCGAAGTGCGTGCAGGTTGTCTGGTTCACCTTGAAGGACTTCCTGAAGCTCATCAACGGCCAACTCAAATTGCTGATTCTCAGCCGCAACCAATGCTCGCAAAACTCGTGCGTGTGAATCGCCAGGACTGGCCGCCAGCACCCACTCAACGTCCAACGCCGCCTTTGCGAGTTCACCGCAATGCAGCAATGCTTCTGCTCGCATCAACCTTGCATTCTTCAGGTCCTCATCAAGATCTTCTGCGACACTCATCGCGGAAATCGCTTCATCGAACGCTGCAACTGCTTCGTCGAAACGATGCATGGCTGACAGAATTCTTCCGCGAGCCATCTGAGTGCTGCTGGCCACGATTAGGCTGTCTGCAGTCAAAATGTTTGCAGAACTTGAAACCTGTTGCAGGACGAGATCGTATTGCTCCAGAGCCTCCTGCCATTGACTTTGTTTTCTTTCCAGGATTGTTGCAAGAAGCATTAGACTATTGACTCGATACTCTCCTTCGAGGAGCGGGATTGCACTCCGCAAATCGTCCTCCGCTCGCTCGTAGTCTCCTTCAGCAAGATAGCAATCGGCCCGCTCAGCCAATGTTTCTCCGGGCTCTACGGTTGCACTACGGCCGTGCAGCACTGCTTTGTACGCAGCATCGGCTGCGTAGGCCACAGTCAAATCGCGAATCGCCTCTTTGAATCGCTCCAGACGAACGAGCGCAGTTCCACGATAATGGTACGCCTCAATCTGCCTATGGGCTCCTCCCGGTGTTTCTGGGACGGATTCGAGTGCCTCGGTGAAATCCTCAACCGCAGCCTCCCATTCCTGCTGTGAGATCTGCAGCATGGCTCGTTGATGCAGTAACTCAGCTCGATCATGACTCTCAAAAGCCAACATCTGTGTCAGTACTTTGATACGATCACTGGCTTCCTGCGGCGTCCAGTTCTTCCTTGGCGGCCGATACCGTCCTGAGGCGATAAAACGAAAAATCCCGTACGACAACATGATCACGAAACCGCAGACATCGACCAGTCTGGACCGGTTCCACGGTCGATAAAGCAACGGCGACAGCCAAAGAAATGACAACGCGATGATGACGAGTGACAATTGTCGGCGACGTACGTTGATCATCAGGCTGATCTTCTTTGATACTACGAATCCGCAAACAGCAGATCGGTCCGCTGAGTTCCATCCGGGTGAAATTTGGTCACAACCTCGCGAGCTTGCTTGCCGTTCTCTCGTAACCACTGGACCATCGGACGAGTATAACCGTGAGTCACCAGGATCTGGTCGGCCTCTGATCGCTCAATCGCAGTCAACAAACCAGGCCAGTCCGCATGATCGGAAAGCGGAAAGCCCACATCAACCGATCGTGCTCGGCGAGTTCCCTGGGTCAGGGCCCAGCCGGATACGATGGCAGTCGACGTTTTCCCGAATCTGCTCATCCACGCAGAATTCGCGACCATCGGCGGAGCAATGACCAGCACGCCGCCCCAGTCGTTTCGCGCAGGAGCCTGTGTTGGCAACCAGGTCGCGGGCAATTCAATTCCCGTGGCTCGATAGTCCTGATTCAGCAACTCAACTGAGGGATGACAAAAGATGGGACCTATAGAGGCATCAACTCCGGCGATGACGCGTTGAGCTTTCCCGAGGGAATACGCCAGGATCACCGCAGCCACATCGTCAGCTCGACACTGTTTCCACCAGCGATTGATGTCTTCGAACACATATTCCTGAGCTGGCCAGCGATAGACTGGCAACCCAAACGTTGATTCCGTAACAAAGGTGTGGCACTTCACATGCTCAAACGGAGTACATGTTCGGTCCGGTTCAATCTTGTAATCGCCACTGATGACCCAGATTTCGCCCTGATACTCGACGCGTACCTGAGCCGACCCAAGAATGTGACCGGCCGGATGGAGTGACACAGTGACTCCATTCATCAACACGGTTTCACCAAATGCCAGAGTATCAATGCTCGCGGAAGGTCCAAGCCGAGTCCTCAGGACTCGCCGACCTTCCTTTGAGGTGAGATATTTCCCGGAGCCTGCTCGCGCATGATCTCCATGCGCATGAGTAATGACGGCCCTGGAGACTCGACGCATCGGGTCGATGTAGAAATCCCCCACTTCGCAGTGGAGCCCGGCTGGAGTTTCCTGAATCAGTGATCTCATGAAATCATTCGAAGAATTGCAGAAGGCTTTGGTCCACCGCGATGAACGCCAGCGGCGTGAACTATTTTAGCGGCATGGCGATTGTGTCTTGCCAATACTCAATTGTAGGTTGGACATTCCTGTCCGACTATGAATCGACGGGCAAGAATGCCCATCGTACTCGCAAGTGAGGCGTGTTTGATTTGGTCCGCTAGCGGCCAGACACAATTGTCGTTGTCGGATTTCGCCTCTGCCTTCCGCTCGCCATTAAACGATAACGCGTAAGATGGACGAAACCACCATACCACGAACACTGTATGGCTCGCATAGGCAGAACAAGCTCGCATGAGCAGAACAATCTGCTGAGCAATAAAAAAAGCACTGCAGGAATCTGGTTCCGGCAGTGCTTAAAGTTCAACTAGCCTCGGCTAACCTGTTAATCTGATCGACTCAGGCGACGCCCAGATCTTCCATGGCTTCTGCTGGCTCCGGCACATCTTCGATGACAGGAAGCGGCATGTCGTCTTCCATATCAACGAATCCTTTCAGATGGACAGCTCGTGTATGATGCTGAAGTTTCTTCAGCGCCTTGCTTTCGATCTGACGAATTCGTTCGCGAGTCACCTTGAAGATACGACCGGTCTCTTCCAGCGTGTAGCTGTAACCGTCACCCAAACCGTAACGCAACTTGATAATTTCGCGTTCGCGGTAGGTCAGACTCTTCAGAACATGGTCGATCTTATCACGCAGCATCTGCTTGGCGGCTGATTCCGCCGGGCTGCTTTCGTGGCTGTCTTCCAGGAACTCACCGAAGCTGCTGTCTTCGCTTTCGCCGACTGGAGTATCCAAACTGATTGGATGCTTCCAGGTCTTCATGATGCGCTCGGTTTCCTCGATGCTCATGCCGACCGCTTCGGCCAGTTCTTCGTTGCTTGGCTCACGTCCCGTCGCCTGGCGAATTTCTTCGGCCTTGGCTTTGAGCATTGAGATGCTCTGGAACATGTGCACCGGAATACGAATCGTACGAGCATGGTCGGCAACAGCACGAGTAATCGCCTGACGAATCCACCATGTGGCGTAAGTCGAAAACTTGTAGCCGCGGCGATATTCGTACTTCTCGACGCCGCGCATCAGGCCGGCATTGCCTTCCTGAATCAGGTCGAGGAAGCTCAAGCCGCGGTTTCGGTACTTCTTCGCGATCGAAACGACCAGTCGCAGGTTACCGCCCGACAGTTTCTGTTTGGCATCTGTCCAACCATCCAAACGCTTCTTGATTTCCCGGCAGCGACGCAGGAACTGGTCGGGAGTTTCGAGCAGCATCTGCACGTACTCTTCCAATTCCCGCTCCAGAGCATGTCGTTCGGTATCAGCCGTTCGCATGCCACGCAGACAGGAAATCTCATCCTGCAGTTGTTCGATGCGTTCGCCGATCTGCAGCATCCGCTTCAGAACCGGCTGCAGGCGATGAGTTCGCACGCTCAGTTCTTCGCAAAGGCTGCACATTTTTCGGCGACGAATCGTAATGACTTCGCCCAGAGTCGTTTTCTCTTTTG
>CAIJTV010000556.1:0-3977 GCA_903823635.1 uncultured Planctomycetaceae bacterium | reverse complement strand
GGAGCAAGATCAGCAGCACAACCGCAATTCGCCGTGCCTGCCGAGAAGAACGCGCAAGTTGGAGCGAAGGCATCAACGCTTCGCTGTAGGCCACTGGTGTCAGAATCGATCGGCGTTGTGATTTAGCAGGAGCTGTCATTGTGCTTCACTTTCCTGATACTCTGAGGTCAGCATCACGACGTTTTTCATCATGGCTTTCAACTTTTCGCGATTCGTCACAAGGACAATTGAGCGTTCAGAATCCGACTCAAGCAGTGTCTTCAGGATTCGTTCCGCCTCTTCATCAGACATACTGTCCAGAACTTCGTCAATCAGGAGGACTCGAGGATTGCCAGCCAGCGTGCGGGCTAACATGAGTCGACGCAGTTGCCCGGATGTCAGCGGTGATCCAGTGGCATTGAGCGAGGTCTCAAGTCCATTGGGAAGTCGCTGAATTGCAGACATCAGCCCCACAGTTTCAGCGGCAGTTCTGACATCATTGATACTGACGTCTGGACGCTCAAGATGGATGTTCTCCAGAATTGTGCCGTCAAAAATCTCTACGTCTCTCGCCAGGGCCACTTGACGTCGCAGCACATCGGGACGCACGTCACGAGGATTGACGCCGTTAATACGCACCGCGCCCGAGGCAGCCTCGCGAAGCCCAAACAGAAGATCCAGCAGCAAACTCTTACCCGTACCACTTTCACCCGTCAGAGCCACGTGCTGCCCTGGCGGGATCTTCATTGACACTTTATGCAGGATCTCCCGGCCGTCCGAAGTGTGATAGCTCACTTGATCCACGACAATTCCTGATTGTTCTGTCGCACTCGCTTCGGGCAATGTCAACAGTCCGTCAGTACGCTCTGTAGGCAGGTCCAGCAGGACTCCCAGCTTGTCAATCGAGGCCATCAAATCATAGAAGCTTTCAATGTGCTTCCCGAGCTTCGCAAAAGACCCCACGACGACGGCAACGATCAATTCCGCAGCGACAAGTTGTCCAAGAGAAAGCTGGTTGTCGATCACGAGCCAGCCACCAATCGCCAGCAAAGCCGTGCTCGCCAGAGCCTGAACCAGCAGCAGAAACAGAATTTGCCGCATCAGCACTTTGAAGTGCTTTTTTCGAGCTGTCAGGTAGTTGAAAACCAGTTGGTCTGAACGCTCCAGAGCAAACTCCGAAGCACCGTCATAGCGAAATGTGGTTCGGCAGCGCGCCAGGTCTTCGAGCCATGCGGCCATCGCGTATTTCGTTTTCGATTCTTTCACGCTGGTTTTAACCGCACCACGTCCCAGTACGAACATGGTGAAGAGCAGCAACAGAATCAGAACAACGTCAAAGGCCAGCAGGTAGGGATGATAAAATGCCAGTACCGTCATGCCCACGGCAATACTCAGAATCACCGTGATGCCGTCCAACAGCAACTGAGCACTGATTTTCTGAACGGTGACTACGTCGAAGAAGCGATTCACAAGCTCCGGAGCGTATTCGTCATCAAGAGCATCAACACGAACTCTCGGCAGCCGAAACGACAGATCTGCTGCGACTCGTGCAAAAAGTCGACGCTGAATAATCTCAACCACAAACGTTTGCAGGGCTTTTACCGCAGCCTGAAAAACGAGGAACGCCAGCAGCATGATGGACAGCACGATCACGGGCTGCAAAAAACGTCCAAAGGCCACGGTGTTGACGAGGGCTTCGACTGCCAGCGGCGTGGTCATGCCCAGCATGCCCGTCACAAGAGCAAAAATCACGATGACCCAGAGGTCTGAGCTTTCCGCGACCAGAAGCGAAATCAGTCGATCGAGTGGTTTTCTCTCGCCATGGGGCGTCGGTTCAGCAGTGTGTGGCGACAGTGGCGGTTCAATAACTACGCAGCGAACCACGCCCTCAAACCCGCTTAGCCGAAGTAAACCGGCCACACGCCTCCCCGTCACAGTTCGGAGAGGCAAAACGCCGCGAGGAGAACCGAAGTAGAGCTTGCGGCCCTTGCCCGGCATGATCGAATGCCACGTGCTGCCATCGCCGGACCGCAGAACCACCGTCAGGCCGTTGCGAGCCATCTGGATAATATCCTGAAGCTCGCCATCGATCACTCGACAGCCTCGCCCCAGACTATGAGCCGTTTCAATAATCCAGCGCCACCAGCCGCCGTCCTGAATTCCGAAATACGTTTCTGCGGCCTCATCGACCGCACGGCGAGTTTTCGAACGATCGACGTGTAATCCTTCTTGTAATGCCAATTGCTCAAAGATCCACGAGGCAGACATAAGGTCGGCCTCACTGGCTCTGTCGGTTTTTGCAGGGTCAGCCATATTGGGGTCCGAATCGGGATCGTGAGGTCTCTGGTGTGCTTGAAATAAATCTCGTTTTTCTACGGGCGACGTAATTTGAAGCGGGTGTTCGCGGGATATGGTTTTGCGATCATTACCTCAATCGTGGCCGCGCACAGAATTAGGAGGAAGTTTCTCACTCCATCGACTGTAGACGCCCGGAACGTGAATTCTCGTGAAATCGTTCACGCGTCCTTTGTGAATTTCGTTGATTTGGAAAATAAAGTCTGTGGAACAACTGTACGTTCTCAGACGAGCAACTACATCCATCACAGTTCAGGAAGCAAATTTGGCCTCCTGTTTGGCCGACTTTTTCGCCCCCCTTCGATCTATCCTTCAGTAGCGATTCAGCTGATTCTCGATGACATCGTTTTGCTGAGCCATCGCAGAAGGTCAGGTTCCGGACAGTGCACTCCTTTATCCGGAATCCTGTGACAAAGTGACAGGACGCCACGGCCCATTTCTCGCCATTTCAATATCGCAGTGTGAGTTCGGTTCGCCACTGCAGTCGGCGTATCAGAAGTCGACGTTTTTGAATGCCCCCACGGTTGGCCCGCGGTCACTGCGGCATTTCGCTGTGACCGCGTCATTATATCTGTCTCGCCTCGTCTGAACGGCGCCTTGCTTCCGGCCCGCGGAAGAGGAACCAGCAAGGCTGATTCTTGCAGGATTTCATCAGAGCCTTACGAAATCGGTCGTCTGTTTTCAGCACCACAACATGCATCGAACAACGATCAGCTCGGCGGAGTGTCTCGACCTGTTGAGATGGCTGGATTGATCAGGATCCGCTTTTGATCACCTGGAAACAGGTCTCGGCAAACCGCTAATTCTTACTCGCGAAGTACTCGTGAAGAAAGTCTGCTTAAACCCATGATTGCACTTTCAAACAGCGTGAAAATACTGAACCGCTTGCGATGATGATGGCAGGCCCCTACAACTCGCCGTAGACGAGACTTGAGAACTGTGGACAGACGTAATGAGCGCTAAGGTTATTCCGGCTCATTGTCTGGCCGTCACTTGAATCGTCGATTGGCCACACTGGTCTGTTGATTTGATTCATACTGCTGACTTCTTTCGATATCGGTGGTGAGTTTCGTGATCGCATGCTGGTTGAAGCCAGCGCTCCTGACTCATTGATGTGAAAATTGGTTCAATAGATTCAAAGGATTCTCTGAGACAATGCAACCTGATGACAAAGCCAAAGAGCTGGGTGTAAGTTTTGAGCCACTGACGCCGGGCTACCTGAACCTCTGTGTTCGATCCGGAAATCAGTTGATCACGTCCGGCCATGTGAGTGATCTCAAGGGTGTTCTGGGCAAGGGCGTCACGGTCGAGCAGGGCTATGAAGCGGCGAAAGACTGTGCAAAAAAGATTCTGCGATCCGTGATTAATACCCACGGAACGCTGAACGGTCTGCGTGTGCTAAAGGTTCTGGGCTGCGTTTACTCGGCTGGAGAATTCACAGATCAGCATCTTGTGATCAACGGTTGTTCGGACCTGTTGCACGAGATTTTTGGCAAGACCGGCGACGGTTATCATGCTCGAAGTGCTCTGGGTTTTGCCGCTCTGCCAACCGGTGCCGCGGTCGAAGTCGAAGCGATTTTTGAGATCAAAGGCTGAGCCTTCGGAGGCAGCCGGTTTTTGAAGGCCAGGTGAAAACTCGGGCG
>CAIJTV010000555.1:0-6795 GCA_903823635.1 uncultured Planctomycetaceae bacterium | reverse complement strand
CTGAGTGGACGACAGGCAGTGACAATCCGTTCTTTGCCAGAACGATCGTCAATCGTCTTGTGGCGCACTATTTCGGTCGCGGGCTGGTTGAGCCGGTTGACGATCTTCGAGAGACCAATCCCGCATCGAACGAACCGCTCATGAAAGCACTGACTGCTCATATGATTGAGGTTCGTTATGACCTGAAGGCTTTCACAAAGACCCTGCTGAACTCTCAAGTGTATCGACTGAGTTCTGTCCCTGAGCCATCCAATGAGCTGGATGATCAGAACTATTCGCGTGCCGCCTGGAAACCCATCCCAGCCGAAGTGCTGCTCGATGCCATTTCTCAGGTGACGGAAGTTCCTGAGGAGTTCAACGGCTGGCCAAAGGGGTATCGAGCGATTCAGATTTGGGATAATAAGCTCCCCTCTCATTTTCTCGAAGTGTTTGGACGACCATCACGACAGACGGTCTGTTCCTGCGAACGTGGAACGGAATCGAGTATTGCACAGGCGCTGCATCTGATGAATTCCCAGACGACGACAGGGAAGCTGCAAAGTCGTCACGGGTTGTGTGCTCGCCTTGCCGGGTCCGAATTGAAGGACGCGGAAATCATTGAAGAACTGTATCTGAGAACTCTCAGCCGATATCCTCGGCCTGAAGAGGTTGAGCTGATGTCGCAGGCGTTCTCCGGGAACGCGAATTCGGTGGCAGGTGCAAACACTGACGGCCAGGCAACATCGCCGGAAGGCAGATCGACCGCTGCTGCTCGCCAGAAAGCGATCGAAGACATTCTCTGGACACTGATGAATTCTCGGGAGTTCGTATTCAATCATTAAGAGCTCACCGGTTGTTGGACGTTTCGGTGTGACAATATTTCATTGACTGAGGTGTTTGCAATGTGGCAGCAGATGTTTGGATCAGACAGTCGATTCTGTGACGGAATAAGTCGGCGTCGGATGCTTCGAATCGGGGGAACCGGGCTTCTTGGTGGTTTAGGACTCCCTGCGTTGCTGCAGCTTCAGGCGGAAGCTGCGTCCGCGAGTCCAGCTCGAGCCAAAGCCTGCATTTTCTTTCAGCTTGAGGGCGGCCCCAGCCACATTGATATGTGGGATATGAAGCCGGACGCGCCGTCAGAAATCCGAGGGCCGTTTAGTCCGATTTCGACCAATGTTTCGGGGACGCAGATCAGTCAGTTGATGCCGCTGTGTTCTCAGGTGGCTGACAAGTACACGATCCTGCGATCCCACAGCCACAACGACAATGCACATCAGACCGGGCGCCACTGGATCACAACCGGGTATCCGCCGAATTTCGCAGACGGGCAGGCTCGAGGTGTTCCATTCAATGAGCTTTATCCATCAATGGGATCGATCGTTTCGCGAGAACTCGGAAAAGGCGGCGATGTTCCGCCTTATATCGAGATGCCGAATCCTCTGGGAGCGGGCGGCCCCGGATTTTATGGCGCGAAGTATGGGTCGTTTACAATCGACAATGATCCCGCTCAACCGGATTTCAGCGTTCGCAACCTGAGTGTCCCGGAGACTGTCGGGCAGAGTCGATTTCAACTGCGTCAGAAGCTGCTTGCGGGGACAGAACAGCTCTCTTCAGTAAATCAGATGGTCGCTCGTCCGAAGAGTCTGACGACCTATTACGACCAGGCAATGGGACTGATGACATCCTCGAAAGCCAGAGATGCGTTCAACATTCAGCTTGAGAGTCCGGAGCTGCGAGAAAAATACGGCTACTCGTCGATCGGACAGTGTGCATTACTTTCGAGACGTCTGGTCGAAGCGGGGGGCCGTTTTATCGCAATCGACCACGGCAGCTGGGATACACACTTTGACAATTTCACCAGCCATGAAAAGTCCTTGTGTCCACCAACAGATCGTGCCCTCAGTGCTCTGCTGACAGATCTTGATGATCGCGGAATGCTGGATGAGACACTGGTCGTCATGATGGGAGAGATGGGGCGAACTCCACGAATCAACAATGATGCCGGTCGCGATCACTGGTCCGCCTGTCAGACCGTCATTCTTGCCGGTGGCGGAATCAAACGAGGCGTTGTTGTCGGAGCAAGCGACAAAACGGCAAGTTACCCGACCACTCAGCCGTACGGCATTCACGACCTGCTCAGAACCATCTTTTTCCTGATGGGAATTGATTCTGACAAGGTTCACCTCACGCCACTGGGACGGCCGGTACCCATTGTCAACGGGGGAAAGAAGATTGACGAAGTTCTCGTCTGAAGTGCTGGCATGATTTCCTGGGAAAGTACGAAGGACTTCCAGTCCGTCGATAAAGTGAAGTCCGCCGACAGAGGTTGCCGCCGACGGACTGGAAGTCCGTCGTACAAGGACAACTCAACCCCAACTTTAAAGGTTAACAAAGCACTACGATCAAATCCCGGCATTGACGCGGGACCTCAAAACATAAAACAGAGCTGTGCAGGCTCTGTGTCGCCGATCGGAATTCCTATGATCACTTGTAACCGTCTACCTGTGGTTTTCGCATTGGTGTTGCTGCTGACAGGCTCCGCGCAGGCTCAAAAGGCACCAGCACTCGGTTATGTCTATCCGCCTGCGGTGCCCTCTGGCACGGCGACGGAAATCCGTGCGGGCGGATTCGACTTCACCTCCGACATGCAGTGGATGCTGCATCACGATCTGATTACGCTGGAAACAAACGGCATCCCCGGACCCATGATTGATCCTCCCGGTCCATACTGGACGGGGCCGCGAGCAGGTGGACCATCGCTGCCGATTCCGCGAGAAGTCACTGCACGCATTGTCGTACCACCAGGCACGCCGGAAGGGCTTGTGCGATGGCAGGTGGCGAATGCAAACGGAGCCTCGGGATGTGGCGTATTCTTCGTCGGTGGCCAGAACGAAATCGTTGAATCGCGATCTCGAGATCTTCCGCAGGTTCTGACTCAGCTTCCCGTGGCAGTCTCCGGCCGTATCTCCCGCCTGACCGAGATAGATCGTTACGAGTTTCAGTTGCCCGATGATGGCTGGGTGACTGCAGAACTTATGGCAAGGCAATTGGGCGCTGACTTCGCCAGCGTGATTGAAGCCAGGGATTCTCACGGCAATCTGCTGGCTGACTCTGTTGATACTCAGGGAACCGATGGATGGATTTCATTTCACGCTCCGGCGGCGGAAGTCTGTACCCTCAGCGTGAGAGACGCCGATTTTCGCGGCGATCGTTCTTATGTGTATCGCCTGTCCGTCACGACGCTGCCAAAGGTGATCAGTACTTTCCCCGCGGCGATCACGAATGGAGTGACGCAGGAGGTGACGTTTTTCGGTCATGGAATCGCGGAGAAGACAGAGTCATCTGAAGTCACGGGCGGCAGGGCTGGCTCTGCTCTGAACGGTTCGGGGCAGCCAATCGACAGCGTGAAACGACATGTTATGGTGCCAGCAGATTTTTCCGGTACCGTTTTTCCGTTTTCACTCGAGACTCCAGCCGGAGTTGTTAATGTTCCCCTGCGTGTGAGTTCGCTGCCCGAGTTGTCGCTGACAGATCACGTTCTGAAAGATGCTGATGGGAAGATTGTTCCGGAAATCGCCGATGCAATTCCCGCTGCGGGAGGCTCCGGCGCGTCTGGCTCAACGCCAAACAGTGCGTCAAAATCATGGACTCTGGTGGCTCCCGTCGCGGTCACCGCGTCGATGCTTCCGGAACTTGAAGAGCACCGATTTCGATGGCCCGTCGAAAAGGATCAGTCCTGGAAACTGGATGCTCAGTCGCGTGCCATCGGTGGTTCGCTCGATATGGCGATGATGATCCTGTCTCCATCCGGGCAGACGATTGCGGACATTGACGATGTCGCCGGGACAACGGATGCATCGCACGAGTTTCGGGCGACGGAGTCAGGTTTGTTCACGGTCGTCGTGCGGTGTGTCACAACACGGACCAGCCGCGCCGATGAGATCTATCGTCTTGAACTGCTCCGACCAGATCCGAATTTTTCACTGACGTCACCTCTACTGGTGAATGTGCCGTCCGGTGGCAAGGCCGAGTTGCCGGTGCAGGTGGCACGTTCCGGGGGATTCGATGGCGAGATCACTCTCGAAATCACCGGATTGCCGGAGGGTGTTTCCGTCGATGGGACTGCCGTGATTCCGGCCGGGGCAGCGGAAGTCAAACTGTCACTGAATGCCTCTGCGGAAGCGGCTGTAACTGCCGCGATGGTCAGAATTTCTGGCAAAGCTCGGATCGCCGATCAGGATGTCACTCAGACAGCGTCTGCTGTCGCCACTGGAAACCTCGCGCCACGGTCACCGGAAGAATCTCGCACTTCGAGAACTCTGGTCGCCATGACAATAGCGGCTCCGATTGACGTTCTGATTCTTGATCGCGACGCCCAGCACGACGTTCCGCGCGGTACGACCTTTCTGGCGGATGTCGAGATCGTGCGAATAGCCCCATTCACTGGGGCTGTTCGTCTTGAAACCTCCGCGAATCAGCAGCGTTATCGCGCTGGCATCCGGAGTGCCTTCATCACTGTACCTTCGAGTGAATCGAAGACTCAGTTTCCGTGTTTCATGCCGGAATGGCTGGCCACTGATCTGACGCAGCGGATGCTGATTCACGGGATTGCAGAAGTCCCGGACCCGAAAGGAAACATTCGGCAACTGACGAAAGCTGGAAATGCGAGAATCACGATGATTATGGAGGGCGCTCTGCTGAAGCTCTCTGCGGAAAAGTCCGACTTCGTGGTTCAGGCTGGCGAAACCACTGAGATCCCGTTTCGTCTGCAGCGGTCTCCAAAACTTCCGCTTTCGGCGACGGTGCAGCTTGAAGTCCCGGAGGAAGTCAATGGACTGCTGACGGCCACTCCGGTCACGCTCACAGCAGACCAGACTCAGGGAGTTCTGCATCTGAATTCGAAACTGGATGAACGCCTCAGTGGTCCGTGGAAGCTTCGTCTGAGCGCCCAGTCACTTCAACAGGATCGCTGGCCGGTGATTTCGGTGGCAGAGATTGATTTGGAATTCACGGTTCCGCAGCAGTCCGCAGCACCCAAGTGACGAATTGCAGGGGGGGCTCTTTCGCCATGACATTCACGACTTGCAACCCAGGAAAATCCTCGATCGGAAAGGCTCGCAGCAGCCATGATGAAGCGCCGCAGTCGGAAGTTTATGAATCCGCCCTTCGTTCTGATCGTCCTGATGCTGTTGGCCATTGAACGAGGTTCGGCGAACGTCTCCGCGGACGAGCCCAAAACTCCGCGATCTCATCCGTTCGGTCAGCGCGAGCATGTTGTCAGGCAGCTCAGTGGCGAACAGAATCCTGTGGCGATTCCCGCCGAGTTGCAGGTGGTCAGCGAACCTTGGCAGCGTGAAAACGCCCAGATGCCGTATCTCGTTTACATGCCAGAGAAGGATCGACTGCTGATGCTGGTGGAATGCCGGCAGCCGATTCAGACGGCCTTCATTACCAGCGACGATCATGGCAAGACCTGGAGCGAACGGAAGTGGATGAGCACCGATTCGGACGGCCGACCGAACGGCGTCGCGTTGGGATTGACGTACCTGGGCCAGGGCAAGCTCCTGGCATTTCCGGAAAACGTCGCCACCGGCCAATGGAGCAGTCAGGATTACGGGGAAACCTGGAAGAAGGCCGACGTTCGTGACACCGTGACGGAACGCTACGTTTGGGATCCGCTCCTGGTGATCAAGGATCGTGAGGGGCGGGTCACCCAGTTGGTTGAAGGCAGTTACCGGCCGACAGGCAAGGCACGAGGATTGCCGTCGCGAGACTTTTCGCAGGCCTATCTCCGATCGAGGGTGGACGAAGGCCGGAGCTGGAGCACTGAGGTCAAAGTCCCGCAGTGGCTGGGGGTGAATGAGATCAGCCTGATCGTCGCCGGCAACGGGGACTGGGTCGCGGCCTGCCGCCTCGACGAGCCCCCCGAGTTTGGCAAGGGAGATTACGCCGACCTCTACTCTGGACTGGGTGTTTCGATTTCGAAGGATCAAGGGAAGACCTGGTCGGAGCGGCAGGTGCTGCACGACTTTGGCCGTCATCATTCCAGTATGATCCTGCTGCCCGACGGACGAATCGTGATGACGTACGCGGTGCGCGCCGGGTATCCGAAGACCGAGGACGGTTTTCCTCAGTTTGGCATCGAAGCAGTGGTCAGCGGCGATCACGGCCAGTCATGGGATCTGGACCACCGCTACATCCTGGCCGACTGGCAGGGTAACATCCGCGTGGACAGCGGACCGACCAATGGCTGGTGCAGTCCACAATCCACCTCGACCGTGCTGTTGCCCGATGGCGCGATCTTGACGGCGTTCGGCACGGGTCATCGCAACCCGAAGGATGCGAAAGTTTGGCTCATGGATGTGGCCCTGGTCCGTTGGCGTTTGGCGCCGGCGACTACAACTCAACCGCGTGATTGACGCAGTCCGATTCCGATCGGGACAGCAATCACAAGTCCCTTTCAAAGGCCGACCAAACAATGCCTGATCGACAGAAACAGAATCGACGCGATTTCTTGATGGCCTCAGCCATCGGAGCAGGCAGCGTCCTGTGGAATCGCCAGGGCAGCGCACACGAATCAGCCGATGAGAATCGGAAGTTCGCGTTGCACGCCTGGGAGCGCGATCCGCGCAATCCGATCTTTATCCCCAAGTCCCCCTTCGATGCGCGTGGATCACAGGGACCGTGTGTCGTTCCGAACGAGGGCCGGTGGTGGATGTTTTATGGCGGGCATGGGACCGATGATAAGCTGCGGATCTGCCTGGCGACGGCATCTCCGGACCGGCCGACGGAATGGGAACGATTGGGGCCTGTCAT
>CAIJTV010000554.1:0-12642 GCA_903823635.1 uncultured Planctomycetaceae bacterium | reverse complement strand
TTCATCGAAGCCAATAGAAATCCCGACCCAGTTTTCGACAACCGTCACAGCTGAAAATAGTCGTGGCCCCTCGCAACTTCAATTGATGAACCGTGAATGAGGGTTCGCAATGAGAAAATAGGCGAAGTGCAACGGAGTTTTCAGATTGTCCCGAGCCCAGAAGACTGATCTGGCGGCCATTTTTTGATTGTGTGTAAGCAGGACACGGGAAACGTCGAAGAAGATAATGAACCCTTCTGTTTTCTCGGTCCCCTCCGACTTCGGTCGGCAGGAACTGCCGAAACAGAGGGCTGCTGACTGGGAGGTCAGCCGATCTGGATATGCTTCCGTCGCTGAGTGGATGTCGCCATGAAGAAGCTTGCTGTTCCGTTTGCCTTGCTGATTGCGGGAGCATTGCAGGGATGTTCTGCGGGGCCACAGTTTTTCGGGCATAAAGATCCGACCAGTTGCCAGGAACCTGGTTCAGACGCGTGGTGGGCTGAGAAAGCCGCTTTGCCGCCCGGGGTTCGTCAGAAGTACAAGAAGGGAAAAATTTGGCCCGCTCGGCCCAGAACAAATCTTCCACCCCAGCAGTTTTCGCACACTTATTATTCAGAACATTACTGGCCGCTGCCGTATGTTTGCCAGGACCGTGAATCAGTCGCGTTACTCATGGAAACACAGACGGCTCTGGGCTGGCAGGAAGAAACGACTCTTTACGATCGCCACTTCGACCTCAACGACCAGACTTTGACTCGATCCGGTGAACTTCACCTGCAGTACATTCTGCACGTCGTTCCGCCCGAACGCCGAGCAATCTACATCCAGTCGACTTATGATTCCGCATTGGATGTCATGCGAACAGACACAGTCAATCTGGCAATGGCGAAATGCTCACAGAATGCCGGAGAAGTGATGGTCACGATTCGCGACTGCCAGCAGATTGGACGACCAGCGGCTGAAGTTCAGGCCATCAACGAAATGTATATGTCGACGATTCCTGCTCCACGACTGGGATCTGCCTCAGCAAGCGGCAGCAGTAGCTCGTCGGGTAGCTCCGGCTCGACGCCATAGAGTTGTCTGATGGAAGATAATGGCCTCTCGTAACACTTCCGGATGAATTCTGCCGAATCATGTCGTTCGTCCGCGAGGGTCATTTGATCAACTGTTTTGATGCGCAGTTCCTGCTGAAGTTGTGACCAAGGACAACCGAATAGCAGAAGAGGACTGCATTATCGTGCCGCAGGGACTCTGGAGAGCTTCCTGCCTTCTGAATGTTCGATCAGTAGTCGTGACTTTCGAGCCTACAAGGCTCGCGCACATGGAGGTGCGACATGAAACGACAATCTCTGACAACTCTGCTGCTTGTCGCCGCCTTCGGCACTTCAGCGGGCTGCGCGTCGTCCGGAAAAAGTCACTTTTGGGCAAAGCCCTTTGCGGCTTCTGAAAGCGAAGCCCCGTCTGAAGAAACCGTAGACAAAAAAACTGCTCCGTTAGAAAAAAAACAGGAAACAGCGCTCGCCTCGTTGAAGAAGAGTTTCTCACACAGCAAGTCAGAGAAGGAAGAGCTGAGTCCGGAATTCATCACCGCTCAAAAGACTTTGAAGAAGAACCCTGAAAAGACGCTGCTCGCATGGGCACGCTATCAGGAAGATATCGGCGAATACGCTGAAGCGCGACGCAAATATCGTGAAATACAAATTGCCTACCCGGACAATCTGGAAGCACACCTCGGGATGGCTCGGATTGAAATGTTGACAGGCCGTTCTAAACAATCCGAACAGATTCTCACTGACCTGGTAAAAGATCATCCGGAAAGCACGGCTGTTCGAATCTCCATCGGTCAGATGTATGCTCAGCAGGAAAAATGGGACGAAGCGATCCGCGCGTTTGAAGATGCGTGTGAGATCGATCCTGAAAATCAGGACTGTCGTTATGAACTAGGCGTGGCCTTTGCTCGCGTCGGCAACTACGACCAGGCTCTTTCAAACCTGTCGTTCTCTGTCGGTGAACCTGCAGCCCATTACAACATCGGTTACATCCTGCACGAGCAGGGAAAAGATGCCGACGCCTCCGAATGGTTCCAGAACGCCCTGAGCCTTCATCCGGATCATCAGACTGCCGACAAGTCAAAAGCCATGTTGACCAAGTTGAATCCTGAACAGGCTGGCCGTGGTGTCGTAACGACTCCGATGGTTGCTCGTAAACTGCAGCCGAACGCTGCACGGGCAACTCAGCCTGTCGCCTCAACAGCATCTCAGAATCGACGTTCAACGGCGCCAGAAGATCTACCAATTATCTCCGGTAATCGGAAGAAATCAGGCATTGTTGAGTTCGACAATCAACCGTCGAATGAAGGATTGGCACAGAATGAGTCGGCGTTTAATGACTATCCAGCGCAGACCGCTCCGACAGCCAGCAGTCCTCTGAGAAACGACCAGGATCAGAACTACACGATGCCGCAGGAGCAGGCTACGGAATCATCTCCGTTTCGGAATGTCTCCTACACTGATACCCCGGCTCAGCCTGTCAACTCCGTTGAGGCATCATCCGCTGGTGCTCAGCCGCCACAATGGCGCGGGCCGTCGCCACAGTCGTCCGCTCGTCCGGCAACGTCTCAGTGGTCTTCTGTTCCAAAAGATCCGCCGAACTGGCGAGCCCGTAAGAACTGAGTTCCGGGCAATGGCTTTACCGTGTCTGGAGATAGACACTTCTGGGCCTTTTCTGGACAACTCAAATCGCACCTGACGTGGAACGACCAGTCGGCTGCCGCCTGAACCGCGCACCATTCCGCTCAACCACTGTTTACGCCGTGGGAGAATAGCTATAATTCCTCACTTGAACATCATGCGATGCTCAAGGATTGTCTGCGACACCTGAGGTTTTATACAAAGAGTGATGCTGATGCCGGATGCTGGTATTCTGGCCACGGTGATGCTGCTGGTCGGACTGTTCCTTTTGGGGCTGGAGTTTTTCATTCCCAGCTTCGGAATGATCCTGGTCGCCGCTGTAGTCTCCCTGATCGTCTCCTTCTGGAGCGCTTACAAAGCGTGGTGGGGTGTCAGTCCGGGCTTCTTCTGGACGTACATTATTCTGCTGACCGCTGGAATCCCCGGATCATTGATGGTGGCGATCACTTTGATCCGGAAGACTCCGCTCGGTAATCGGATGATTCTTAAACCGGCTCCGGTAAATGAGTCTCCTGCCCCGGGACCGCTCGATCATCTGATCGGAAAGTCCGGTATTTCACAGAGTCTGATGACGCCAGGCGGCATCGTGCTGATCGATGGTGAACGATTGCATTCAGAGAGCCTTGGAATGCTGATCGAGCCGAATTCGCCTGTCGTCGCTGTGGCTGTTCGTGGAAACCGAGTCGTGGTGCGTCCCGCAACTCCGTCGGATTCGGAATCCGGTAATCCGGCTGTTTCGGAACAAAACGCGGCGACCAAAACGCCCCCGGATTCACTGCCGGGGAACTCGCCAGAACCCCATCCGCTTGACTTCGACTTCCCTCAGGGGTAAACCCTCAGCAGTTGACTGCTGAATCTGTCTTTTATGCCTGACAAACAAGGCCAGTGCTCCGGAGCTTCTCATGACTCACATTCTGTTGGCCCAGCTAAGTCCCGGTGAATGGGGCATTGTGGTCTTTGGGCTCTTCGTCATGATCGTGTTTCTGGCCATCTTTGCTCAGTATGCCAGCCTGTGGCTGCAGTGCAAAATGACCAGGGCTGGTATTGGCCTGTGGGATCTGATCTTCATGAGATTCCGACGTGTGAATCCCGTGGTCATTGTTCGTAGCAAGATCATGGCGGTTCAGGCAGGACTATTGAAGAAGTATCCGATCTCGACACAAGCTCTCGAAGCTCATTCTTTGGCTGGTGGCAACGTCCCCAACGTGATCCGCGCTTTGATCGCCGCTGATAAAGCCGGCATTCCGCTCGACTGGAACACAGCTCAGGCGATTGACCTGGCAGGCCGCGATATCCTGGAGGCCGTGAAGACCAGCGTTTATCCGAAAGTGATCGACTGCCCTGATCCCAAGCGAACTCAGGGAACTCTGTCTGCTGTGGCCGCGGACGGCATTGAACTCCGTGCGCGAGCACGAGTGACTGTCCGAACAAACATCCAGCAGTTGATCGGTGGAGCGACCGAAGAAACCGTGATCGCTCGAGTCGGTCAGGGGATTGTCCAGGCGATCGGTTCGACCAGTTCATACAAGTTGGTGCTTGAGAATCCGGATTCAATTTCGAAGGCCGTGCTTTCACAGGGACTCGAAGCACAGACTTCTTATGAGATCGTGTCGATCGACATCGCTGATATCGACGTCGGCGAAAATATCGGTGCTCGTTTGTCGGCTGATCAGGCCGAGGCCGATATGCGTGTGGCTCAGGCCAAAGCCGAACAGCGCCGCGCTGCAGCTCGAGCTCGCGAACAGGAAATGGTGGCTCGCATTCAGCAGAATCGAGCGGCTGTGGTTCTTGCAGAAGCCGAAGTGCCGAAAGCCATTGCCGATGCGTTCACGGACAACAAACTGGGGCTGGCGGACTTCTACGAACTGAAGAACGTTCAGGCGGATACTCGCATGAGAGAATCCATCGCCGGCGATACGACGGGGCGAGCAGGGCGGTCGACCGAGGGCTGATTTTCTTCAGCCATTTCGCTGTACTGGGATGGGTGGGGACGTTCGTCCCGTCGCCGGTGCAGAGTCATAGCGCTATTCAGCAATCCAGAGAGCTACCAGCCGTTCCACGAACAGCGTGGTGATAACAATCACATGGATGAATGTTGATGACTGTCACTCAAAAGTCGATCGCGATTTCGCTTTTTGTGTTCGAAGCTCTTCTGTTTCACACGTTATTCTGCAACTGGATGGCAGGAGACCCTCATAGGCGCAGTGTCAACAGTTGGGCTGGCAGATCGCCGGACCATAGCGGGCTCATTGTCTCCATCGGTCCCGCAGGAATTTATGCTCGTAGCCACCAGACTGTGGAATTCGATGCCACCATTGGCGTCGGGCTGCCGGCCGCGCTGATCGGTGCGGCGGCGTTTGTCTTGAGTCTTCAGAATCAAAGTTCCGCCACTGACGCAAAAACTACGCAAACAGTCGATCAGTAATTGCCATTTTGAAAGTCGAAGCGGCCTGCGTCTATTCTTCGCGACTCGACTCCACGCTGCACAGCTTTCACGCGGGAACAATCGCTACGATCCCTCAGCGTTCTGCAGGTTACTGGAGTCGCTCAATCCATAGGACTGTACGATGCACTTCTTCGCGCGTGGCAATCCGCAAAAAAGAATCTTCTGGAGCCAATACAACAGGAGTCTGTGCTGCAACTGTTGTGATCGTCTGATGCTTCCAAAGCAAACTCTGCTTGAGCACGCAGTTCGATGCCGAAAATGAGTGAAAGGACTTCCGTGTCCAACGCCGCGTGAGACATGCTCACCAGCGTTTCGCTCCGTCGAGCGGGGAGCTTAAGAACCGTTTCACGTTTTCGCAATCGAGCCGGTCAAGTTGTTATGAACAACATCGCGGAATTTCAGACTGCGGAAAAAATCCTGCCACCACAGATCATCAGTGAATCGGCCGAACGTGATAACCTGCGACGTCTGATGATCGGGCTCGTTGCGGTTCTGATCTGCATTGGAGTTCAGATGGTGCAAAGCGCCAGTCTGACATCTCGTCCCAGCGAACAGGACGCCGTGTTTCTCAGTAAACATCTGACTTATCTTGCTGTCTCATTATTATTCGGCTTCGTCGCGTCTCGCATCAGCACCGCATGGTTGCAAAAGAACTCCACGACATTGTTCGGAGGGCTCGTCTTTCTTCTTGTGATCCTGCTTGTCCCAGGCATTGGCAGTCGTATCAACGGAGCCCAGCGCTGGCTGCGTTTTGGTGGATTATCTCTGCAGCCTTCTGAACTGGGTCGCATTATTCTGCCGCTGATGGCCGCAACAATCATTTGCAATCGTCGGACTGCTGGTTTCTCACTTAGCACCGTTCCCGCAACACTGATGCCGTTGCTGGTCCTGCCGCTCGTGGCGATTGAGCCTGACCTGGGAGCAACAGTCTTTTTGGGCTCGGGATTCATTCTGGCTCTGTTTCTCGGCGGCTGGCCGCTGAGATACTTCATCGGCTGCGCGATGCTGTTTATTCCGGCGGCCGCATCACTGCTGATTCTTAAGCCCTATCAAATGGAACGAATTCGCGGCTTCATGGCCGCCTGGCAGGACCTGAGCCAGGCTCCGTGGCAGGTGCGGCAATCGCTTCTCTCGATCGGGTCTGGTGGACTTAAGGGCACGGGAATCGGAGGCGGATGGCAAAAGCTCAGCTACCTGCCGGAAGCGAATACCGACTTCGTATTTGCCGTGATCGGCGAAGAACTAGGATTGCTCGGCACAATGACGGTCTGCTTCGTCTGGGTTGCTCTGTTCCTGACCGGCCGCGCGGCTCTGAAACATCTGCCTCGCACATCATTCGAGTGGATCTTTGGCACCACGCTGCTGCTACAGCTCGTGCTGCAGGCGATGGCTAACATCGCGGTTGTTACAGGGCTCGTTCCTCCGAAGGGAGTGCCGCACCCGTTCATCAGTTATGGCGGAACCAATCTGCTGGTAAGCGTTACGGCCATCGGATTGATCATCGGGATGTCGCGCAGCTGTGAGCCTCAGAACGTGGAAGCCTAACTGCGACTACGCCCTCGTTACCGGTCAACTCTCGATGGCTACTTTGTTGCGTCCGCTGCAGGCTCTTCGTTCCGCTCCTGGCTGAGCAGCTCATAATAGCGTTGAACCAGACTGTCGAATTCTTCCGGCACGGGTTCTCGATCGATGGGGACCATCGCCCGATCGGATTCCAGCTTCATGACTTCCTGATTAATCCGCTGCTGAAGAGCCTGCATTTCGCCCAACAACTGCGACTTCACGAGATCCCACTGAGGCATCTCGCCGTGACGTTTGAACTCCGATCGCATCGCACGAGCCCGATCGCGAACCTGAGCCACTCGATTCCGCAGCTCCGGATCTTCCAGCATCTCTTCGATGTCTCGCAACTGATCAGACCACTCACCAAATTCTTCGCCTGTTAGTGGTTTCCCTGGAGCATTATTGCCTCCGGCTCCCCCGTTGCTTTCTCGTCCGCCGTCCATCAAAGACGACTGACGACGCTGACCTGTTTGATTGCCGCCGGACCGATTCTACGACGGCTCACCAGACTGAGGCCGATCTCCTTTTTCTTGCTGAGAGCCGTCTTTAGATTCACCTTGAGCTGAACCATTAGCGGACTTTCCTTGCGAGGCACCGCCACCTTGAGATTCTCCGTCTTGCAGCTGACCTTCTTGTGGTTGTCCGTCCTGAGGCTGACCACTCTGCGGTTCATTATTTTCAGAGCCTTTTCCATCTCCAGGCTCGCCCTCACCGGACTGGCCGGACCCTTTCTGCCCCTGTGAGCCCTTCTGTCCACTTCGCTTCTCATCATTTTGTCTCTGGCCACCTCCACCTGAACCCTTCTGCTCTGATTCATTGGCTGGGTTCTGTTCAGACGATTCCTGTGCGTCACCGGCTTTCGAGCCCTCTCCGGCCTGGCCCTTCTGACCAGATCGCTGCTGCTGACCGGATTGCCCTGGTCGCTTGCCGGGCTCTCCGTTCTTTCCTTCAGATACCTCTGACTCTTCGCCTGGCTTCTCACCGGATTCATTTTCGCTCTTACTACCAGTTTGGCATGGTCGACGATTCTCCGTCTCAGAATCTGCGGCTTCTCCCGTCGCGCTCTGAACTTCGCTCGCCAGTTTCTGAGTCGCATCTTCCAACTGTCGCTGTGCGCGTCGCAACGATTCGGCTTCGCTACCCAGTACCGAGTCCGCCGCGTTCTCGATTCCCTTCTGAAGCTGTTCAATCCCCTTGCGAGCCGCCTGCTCAGCTTCCTGTGATTGCGACCACATGCCGCGACCCGCCAGAAACTCGGTCGCTTCCAGAGCATCTTCGGGCTTTGAATCTTTCAGTTCACGCAGCGTGTCGTACAGCTTATTCGACAGCAACGGCTCGCTTTGTTCCGCCTGCTCAATCATCTGCTTCGTTTGATCGACGACTCGATTAAGCCGATCTTTCTGCTCGCCAAACTCCTTCTGCAATTGATCTCGATTTCGCTCCGACCGCAGCGACGGCTTCTTGCTCTTGTCGTCCTCGGCCGAGTTCCCAGTCAATTGCTGCGCGAGTTCTTTCTGGCGATCACCTAACTCCCGCGCTTGTTCTCGCAGATCGCGAACAGATTCTTCAAACTGTGATGACGTCTGATTACGAAAATCCTCTTTCAGATCTTCAAACTGACGCTCAGCCCGAGTTCCCTCCGAGATTGCTTCGGCCAGTCGACCTTCATCCATTGCGCGAGACGCTTGTTGCACATTCTCGCGAGCTTCCTCCATCTGCTGTTTCATCTCGGATGATTGTGCATTCTGAGGACTCGTGGCCTGTTCCATTCGCTCGCTCAACTCATCCACATCGCGAAGCATTTCACGCTGTTCATCACGCAGCCGCTTCAATTCACGCTCGATCTCTTCGCGTTCTTTTTGAGTCGTCGCGGCTCGAAGTTCGGACTCAAGCTGCTTCAGACGATCATTGACCATCTGCTGGCGTCGTGCAAGTTCTTTCAGTCGGTTCAGGACCTGCAACTGCTGTCGCTGTTCTTCTGTTTTCTCTTCCTGCTGCTTCTGAACCTGTTGCTCTGACTCATATCGGTTGCGTTGATTATCAAGTTCAAGCTGCTGCATCTGCTGCTGCGACGCACTGCTTCCACCACCACCGCCTCCACCCTGACTTCGCTGTTGCTGACTAACCTGATTTTCCGCAACTCGCAGTTTCAGCAACGTCTGCACGACGACCTGCTCGGTTGTCATCGCATCGGCCAGACGAGCCCCCTCGGTGCCTGCACTAACATCCTGCAACTTGCTCCTTGCCGCGGTCATTTCGTCCATCGCGCGAGCCGCCAAAGCGGCCGTCTTCGGATCACTCTGTAGCTCTTCCATCGCAGCCTGAAGCTGATTCTTCGCTTCTCCCTGTGACTCCGCAATCGTCTCAACATCCTCAGCAAACGTTCCATTCCTGCGACTTGGGACTTCGGCTCGAATCGTATTCCATGTGGCCGAAATGATTTCCTTCTGCAGCTTCAACACGCCGTCAATCGCGCTTCCCTGCTGTTGCTGTGACTGACTCTGTTGCTGTTGTTGCTGCTGTTCCCCGCCTTGCTGAGCTTCGCGGAAGATTTCTTCAAAGCGACGAACTTCGGCGAACACAAGATCGCTGTAACTTCGGCGCTCCGTGCCATCCGCAGCAATGTCTGTCGCCCAGAAGGAATAAGTCACCAGATCATCCGGCGCCGCGTTCAGAGTTTCCATTTCAATCTCATGAGACAACTTCGCAGTCAGCAGCGGTTCAGCAGCGATCGGAGTTGTCGGACTCTCTTCGGCCCGGCTTACGGCCATATCAGTCGCAGCTGAAGTTGTCCCCAGTGCCTTCAGAGAGAACTCTTTCGTTTCTCCACCAGACAATGAAAACTGCAGGCCATAGTCAACCAAATTGAAATCATCGCTGGCCTGAGCTTCGACCAGAAATTCCTGCAGCGGCGATACGTTGGTATCGCGTCCCGGGAATGTCGGCTTGATCTTCGCTGGCTGATTGAAAACAACCTTGATCGTGATCTGCTCCTCGTCCTTCGGCTTGCGGCCTTCCGAATCCTCCAGCAGCACTGTCCAGACATTGCTGTCGGCGACGACCATGGTTGCTTCCATGATCGCATACGCAGGCTGCGAGATCACCGCAGATTCAGCACCAGACTTTCCATCGCCAGTGTTCTTTGTCGACGATGCCGCAGTGGCCGAAGGAGTTAACGCAATCGTTGTCAGATCCCGAGACTGCAATTCGGCTTTAGCCACGGGCTTGTTCAGATACAGTTTCAGGGTGACCGTGGACCCTTCCGTCACCGTGACTCGCATGACATCTTCGATCGTCTCCTGAGATCGCCCAGCCCAGGCTGGCGGAGTGATCACGGCATCGACCTGCTCCAACTTCGGACGCACGTAGGTTTTGACATTGAAGGCCGGAGAAATCAACGGCGTCGCTGACTGACTTTCTGCTTCAGAGTAGAGCACTCGGTATGTGCCATCGCTGATGATCTCCTCCATGCGAGCCGCGAAGACCCCAGCGTCCACGGTCTCCGACATCGTCAATTGTCGAGTGATGCTTTTGGCGTCGGTAAACTCCAGGACCGATTTGGCAGGGCTGACTCCCGGGAAACGAGCGACAACGGTCAGGGCAGATCCAAGTTCAATCTCGGTGTCACCCGGTTCAATCACAAGTTCCGTCACTGGCGTCGCAGGAGCTTCGGTATTGCTTTCCGCCCGATCAAGCACCGACGACGGTTTCAGCAGATCTCGACCATATCGACTGGCGGCCATCACGCTGGACACCATCAACACGAACGACAGGAAGCTGAGCACCGTCCAGGCCGTCATCTGACGCCCCGGAACAACTCCCGACCAATCTCGATGCCGCGCGAGTTTGTCGGCTTCCTGAATGGCCATCGCGGCCAGCACAGAAGGGCGACGTCCTGCTCTGTCGGCAACCTGCACAGCGGTGATAACGGCGTCGTTGACTTCGGGATCCGTCTTCTCGATCAGTCGAGCCGCCTCGGTGCGAGTTGGATTCTTGACCAGCAACCGCGCGAGCAGGATTCCGATGAGCGTTGTGCCAAGCACCACGGGGAACTCAACTCCCAGATATCCCACCTGAGGCGGCAGCCACATCGTGACGACAATGGCCGGAACCAACAGCATCAGCCAAAGCCCCGTCTGTCGACGAAGAATCCGCAGCTTCTGCAGTCGAGCTATGATTGAGTTGAGACTGCGTTCGAGGACTGTTCCGGTCATTATCAAACTCCCAACTTCGTTCCGCAGGCGTGGGCTCTACAATTGTCGCCGCAAAAGCCCTCCAGTTGCAAGGCGGAGATAGGAAGCAAGCTTGTTTTTGTATGTCCTGCCTGCCGGGCAGGATTCTTTTGTAGGTCCTGACTGCCGGGCAGGACTTTCGCCGCAAAGGCGAACCTTGTGTGCATGGTGCTTGATATGGTGGACGGATTCAGCTCTACGCGTGCACCCAAGTCGCGGCAAGCCGCGAAGTCCTCCTCGGCAAGGAGGACCTACCTGAATTCTACAAGTGATTTTGCACCCGATTCATCGATCGATACGATTCTGCTCCACAACACGCTCAAACCCGCCGTGAGGTTTCCCAATGACGCGACCTACCACCTTCATCGCTCTGATTGTTTTAACGCTGAGTTCAGCTGAGTTTACAAATGCCGACGGCATTCAGGACAACATCCCTGAAAACGTTCGACGTGTTCCCGAACTAGGTGTGCCCGTTCCGGAGGATCGAGCGGCCTCAATGCGAACGTCGCTTGGCCAGCTTCAGGAAAAGATCGCTGCGATCAATGCAGGCAAAGATCCTTCCGCGAAGTCACTGCTGCCCGATGTGATGATCTTCGAACGAGCCGTCCGGTGTGCTCTGGACTATCAGGAATTCTTCGACGTCAAGGACCTCGACAAGGCCGATGCTCTGCTGCTTGAAGGCATCAAGCGAGCCGACCAGTTGCTGGCTGGTAAGCCCGAATGGATGACTCAAAAGGGTCTTGTCGTGCGAGGCTACATCAGCCGCATCGACAACACGGTGCAGCCTTATGGCCTGGTGATTCCACCGACCTATGCCATCGATCACAGCGTGCCAACTCGCTGCGACATCTGGTTTCACGGGCGAGGCGAAAAGCTGAGCGAAGTGAATTTCCTGTGGGATCGCATGAAGAACTCCGGCGAGTTTACTCCGGACCACACGATCATGCTGCATCCTTACGGTCGCTACTGCAACGCGTTCAAATTCGCCGGCGAAGTCGATGTACTGGAAGCTCTGGAGGATGTTCAGAAGCGATATCGCATTGATGAAGACCGCATCAGCGTTCGGGGCTTCTCCATGGGCGGCGCGGCGTGCTGGCAGTTCGCAACGCACTACGCCGACCGTTGGTTCGCAGCGAATCCCGGTGCGGGCTTTTCGGAGACGCCTCAGTTTCTGAAAGTGTTTCAGAAGGAAGAGCTGAAGCCCATGCCATGGGAACAGACTCTCTGGAATCTCTACGACTGCGACAAATGGGCTCTGAACCTGACTCACTGCCCAACAATCGCGTACAGCGGTGAGAACGATTCACAGAAGCAGGCGGCAGATGTGATGGAGGAGGCGCTGGCGGAACACGGCATCAGGCTGCGTCATGTGATCGGGAAAGGTATGGGACACAAGTATGACGTTGAGTCAAAAGCACTGATAGAAAATTCGCTTCATGCATTGGCAAAACAGCCTCGCCAGGGAGCCAGCAACGGCATTCGGTTGTTCACGCATTCGCTCAGATACAACCAGATGCACGGATTCAAAATCGACGGGTTGATAGAGCATTGGAAACAAAGTTTCTTAGGTGCCTATTGGCGCCACGAACACGGAGAAAACTCACCAGCAGAGCTAACGGTTTTCGCTGGCAATGTTTCATCGTTTCAAATTGAATTCGAACCAGAAGACCTCCCGTTGTTCTGGAAAGACACCGGAAACCGTTTTTTCGATAAGGAAGAGTTGCAGATTCAC
>CAIJTV010000553.1:0-2208 GCA_903823635.1 uncultured Planctomycetaceae bacterium | reverse complement strand
GACCTGTCCTGTTTAACCGAGCGACCACCAGGTTCTTAACGAATGTGTAAAAAGAAACTCAGCGATGATTTTCTCTGGCAGGCCTCTCAATAATCCCTGTGATTTTGCGTAGGATTGGCTTCTGTTGCACCGAATCCATGAAGCCAATGCAATTAAGCTGAGAAGCTGCTTCCGCAACCGCAGGACTTCACGGCATTTGGATTCTTGAAGGTGAACCCGCGCTTCTCCAGACCGCTATAAAAGTCGATCTCTGTTCCGTCCAGAAACAGGTCGCTCTTCTTGTCCACTACGACACCTACTCCGTGGAATTCGGAGACGACGTCACTGGATTCGTCGAAGGCATTGGTGAAGTCAAAAGAGTACTGAAAACCGCTACATCCACCGCCTACAACGCCGACGCGGACATATTTCAGTTCAGGGCGAGCCTGCTCGCTCATTACGCGCTTGATTTCGCTTGCTGCCGCTTCCGTCAGAGTTACTGACATTTGTTCAGATCTCCCAAAACATTTCATCTAAGCCGTTTGAAGCACATTGACCTACACTGTGACACATTCGCCGCATTGAGCAAACAGTCCGTAGTCCATTTACTTAAATTTAGGCGCGTCTCAGGCTTTGTTACAGACGAAATCCCTTGAATTCGCCAAAATCTCGCACTCATTCAGACTGTGCTATTGTCGAAAGGAAATCCTTGCCACCATTCGACTTAACGGATGCCCTTGTCCTTAACTTCCTTTCCTGACCACCGTCATCCTGTCGTCGTCTTTTGATGATCATTTGATTTCCACACTTCTTCAGGCAAACACGTAATACCATGCCCACCCCAAACGCTCTCAAACTGAGTTTTTGTTTCCTGTTGCTCTCGGCAATCTGCCTCGGTTGCAATCAGGGCCCAAGAAACGGCAAACCAATTGTCGGCTCTCCAGACGGCGATGTGGAACTGCTCACGCTGACTGCGGAAGGGACCATTGAGCACTCCGAGGGGAGATTTCTTGAACTCGTCCAGAGAACCGACCAGAAACTAGTCCTTGTGGACTTCTGGGCGACCTGGTGCGGCCCGTGCCTCAAACTTGGCCCGACGCTTGAAAAGATCAAATCGAAGTGGGGCGACAATATCGATGTCATCAAAGTGGACGTCGACGTTTGCCCCGAAATTTCTGAGTACCTTGACTGCTCATCCATTCCGGACGTCCGAATCTATCGCGGTGGCACACAGGTTGGTGGCTTTGTAGGAACAATGCCCTTCGCCGAAATCGACTCTTTGCTGAAATCTCTGAAGTGACGTCCGTCGACACTCCTTCTTCCACCGGGTCCTCGCCAAATTTTCGGCGAAAGCGATGGTGTTTTCGTACGATCGCAGTCCTTCTGCCATTTCTGTTACTCGCCTTAACCGAATTTCTTTGCGCTTTCACAGGCTGGGGCTCAGCAGAGATTTCTGACGATCCGTTTGTTGAGTTCGCTGAGGTACGTCCTCTTTTTGAACTGACTTCCGACGGACGGTCATGGCAGACCTCGCCCAGCCGCAGAAAGTATTTCAAAGAAGATTCATTCTCTGCGGAGAAGTCCCCTGACGAATTTCGCATCTTCGTGTTTGGCGGTTCCACGGTTCAGGGAAATCCATTCTCCATCGAAACCAGTTTCCCCACATACCTGCAGGTCGCTCTTAAGAAAGCGGATCCGAGTCGTTCATGGAAGGTTATCAATTGCGGCGGTGTGTCCTACGCCAGCTATCGACTTGTTCCTATCATGCAGGAGTGTCTCGCTTACGAACCTGATCTGTTTATCTTCTGTGAGGGACACAATGAATTTCTGGAATATGTCTCCTACGCTTCCGTGCGTAAAGCACCTGCTGCGGTCTCGACTGTATTCAGCCTGTTGAACCAGCTCAGAACATTTCGTCTTCTACGAGCTGGTGTGCTGAATCTTGCCCCGGCAAAGACCTCGCCGGACAGTTCGGAATCTCCACCGCATACGCGCCCCGTTCTGACAACAGATGTCGATACGCTGCTTGATCATGACGGAGGCTTCGCTGCCTACCACCGCGATGATGCTCATGCCGCAACTGTGGTGTCTCACTTCCGCACAAATCTGCAGCGCATGGCGGAGTTGTGTGATCAGCATTCGGTGCCCTTGCTGATGATTCTGCCGCCGTCCAATCTCAGCGATTGTCCTCCGTTCAAGCCGGAGTTCTCTCAATCACTTTCTGAATCT
>CAIJTV010000552.1:0-2681 GCA_903823635.1 uncultured Planctomycetaceae bacterium | reverse complement strand
CCGGCAGGATCAGGAACTGTTTGAGCAGACCAGAGATCTTCAACACCTGCTGAACAGTGTCTCCAGCTGCACAAAGCAACAAGCATCCGCCTCGTTGCCGCATTTGTTGAGCGGCAACAATCAAATATCGAATCCCGATGCTTGTGATCATGTTGACCGACTGAAAATTCAGAATAAGGTATTGAACGGAACTCAACTGTTCTGAAGTCAACTGCGATTCAAAGTCAGGAGAATTGCTGCCGTCAAGACGCGTCGGAAGATCCAGGATGTAATGTTTTGTTACCAAGTTGATTGCATTTTCTGGTTTAAATTTTGTGAGCTGAATCAATCCAAGGCATGTTCGAAGACACGGACGAATCGCTTCGAAACAAATCCAAAGACTGCTAATAACTGTCCATTTCGATTCTGTTCCCCGGTGGCGAATCGAGCCTAAAAATACACACTGCGGTGTAGCGGTGAGTGTCTGGCAAAATTGGCAGGAAAAACGTGACTGTTGTCAGGAAAACTCTTTCAAAACTCCGCATCTTTTCCGGGGAAAGGGACAACTCCAATCACTAATCCGATGCCTGTCGCGAACAATTTTGGGAGACTGTTCGAGACCAAATTCAGCAAAGGTTTTTTGCGGAATTCCACGTGCGGGATAACGTGGTGGGCGACATTGTCTAGATCTGTTGTTTTCAAAATACCCCATGAAGAACCATCAATTGAGGTCATAATTTCCAGAGCGTGCTGCCAATTACGATCTTTGCTGGATCTCGGGGTCAGATGTCAGGCAGACTGCCGTAAGTTAATCGAATTCATTCTCCCCGACAGGATCTATTTTCATGCCCCGCCGCAAAAAAACCTGCCTTTTGCGAGGATGCAAATGATTGAAAACAATGCGTGAGATGCCGTGCCTCTTGGGTCGCCAAAAACGTGTGTAACGGAAGCGAGTGATTTATAGATCAACGGCCCCGATTGTCCATCAACTGTGATCGACTAAAGCGTATACCACACCAACGCCTGGTCGATCCCTCTGTACCGATGGTGAGCCGCGTAAAGCCGCCGAAAACCCTTTCTTCCCGCAACCATTCTGAACTCGGACCTGATAAACGTACGCGTGGACTGCCGTCTGCATCTCAATCCTGTCCGCCATCACTGCCGTGTTACGCTGGCCACCAGCAACTAATGTCAACGATCACCTAATGCCATTGATTTCCGGTACGAATTCATAACATAGAATCTTCTTAACGGGCGGAATCGCGCGCCACATCGCCACATGGGCGTACCATCCGCGGGCCTAGAAAACCCACGTTCAAGGAGGCGGCGGCGTATGACCGCCACCTCCATCGATCGACGCGTAGATTCGCGCGGGTCAGGCGAGGTGACCGCCCGCCTTGAGCGTTGCGAGCGAGGACGCTTGCGCGTTGGCCATCGCCGTCCTGGCGTCCACCGCGCCGGTGAGCGCGAGGTTGATCTCGCGCGCTACTTTGCCCACGATCTCGAGCGTCTCGGGGATGTTCGCGATCTCCAGGATCTGAGCGTTCTCGATAGCCTTCACAGCCGCCGGGATGTAAGGCAGCGCTGCCACGATCTCCGCATCCACTCCGGTTGACGATCGGTTGGGGTCCGTCTCGTAGGTCATGACCTGGTACTTCTCGAAGTCCTTCGAGGTCAGGTAGGTCATCAGGTGATACGCCGCGTCCTTGTTGACCTGCGGCAGGTTCCTGGGAATTCCCAGGCCCCAACCGCCTCGGATCGCGCGAGGTTTGCCATCGTCGGCGGGCATTGGCGCTACGGCCACCTTGTCTTTGACCGTCGAATCGGGGCCATAGAGCGCGCCGGCGATTGTCGCCCATGCGGGCCACATCGCGATCTTGCCCGACTTGAACGCTTCGAGCGCCTCCGTGAACCCGTACTGGGTCACGGCGGACGGCGAGTATGGCAGCAGATCGATCATGTTCTGGAGAGCGGCCTCCGCCTCCGGGCTGTCAAATCGCGTGGTGAACGTCTTGTCATTCTTGCTGCCACTGGTCAACTGCCCGCCCATTGTGATGAAACGGGTGTACCAGTCGACCAGGAAGTTAGACACGTCATTCGCGCCGACCATCGCGCTGCCGGCGACATCACTTGTGGTTAGCGTCCTCGCGGCCGCAAGGTATTCAGCCCAGGTAGTGGGCACTGCAGGCTGGCCGGGGCCGCCCAGCAGATCCTTGCGGTAGAACATCATGCAGGATCCACTTTCAATACCCGGAATCAAGTACAGCGTGTCGCCACCAAACTCTCCGGTCTGCACATTGAAGTAGCCGGCATAGTTCAGCTGTCCCTTCGGGAAATCAGCGAAGTCATAGTCGGCGGGAGTCCGCGAGGGGTCGCTGACGTAGCCCGTGATGTCCTCGAGTAACCCGGCGCCGACGGTACTCGCGACAGTGAAGCCCACAATATGCACGATGTCGAACGCCGACTCAGGGGCTCGCAGGTTCTGAGCGATCGACTGGTCGAGGGCGTCGAGAGCCAACGTCGTAATTTCGATCTTCAGACCGGTTACGGCCTCGAGTTCGGACTGCTTGTCGCGCAACCCCAGATCGTCCCGCTCACGGTCGACGAGCACGATGCGTACCGTCTGACCCGCGTACTTCATCGGATCGAAGCTGCCGGTCCCGGCAGCCGGGGCACCGGGCGACGAGTCAGACGTTTCAGTG
>CAIJTV010000551.1:0-1790 GCA_903823635.1 uncultured Planctomycetaceae bacterium | reverse complement strand
GGCTACGCCGCTCAGCAAGCAGGAATACTCGGACCTGCTGCAGTGACAGGCTGCTCAGGCAGAATCTGAACGATTCGTACAGAGACTGGGACGACAGTAAGGTTTAGTCAGAGGGAAGGTAACGTTCAGCACAGCTTTGACGATTGAGCTGGCGTGTTCCCGAAATCCCTCACGGTTTCTTACGCTGCCCAGCCAGTTGTCGGGCTACGTTTTTTCGTGGCGAAGCTTCAACGGAGATCAGAATCCGTGAATTCCGAGCCGCGTACAGCGTGAACTGCAAACAACTCTGCCTGCTGCTTATTCCGGACTGACTCTTATGACAGCCCTCGGCGTCGCTACTCCTCCGACGAAAATAACTCGCCCCGCGAGCGACCACTTCGATCAAACCACACCCGGCGAAAAAGTTCTGGTCAGCTCAGCGTGGAAGTTCACGATCGTTGCCGTTGCGATCGTTTCTAATGCGGCCCTGTTGATTGCGCAACAGGCCGCCTTTCGTCTGCTGGCCCCGGTGATTGGTTCCTCAGTCGAAACATGGTCCGCCATCATCGGTGTCTTTCTGCTGGGCATTGCAATCGGCAATCATTATGCAGGCAAAATGGCCGATCGTTTTTCGGCCGTGACGCTGATCTCAGGCAGTCTTGCCGCGGGGGCGATCTCAATGCTGCTCATGCCGGTGATCGCCGACAATCTGGCCAGCTCGGTTGCCTTCGCACAACTTTCCCTCTCGGTACAGATCTTCACAGGAGCATTCTTCGTATGTCTTCTGCCGGGGATCGTGCTCAGTCTCGTCACACCGCCATCAATTCGTAGCATTGTGAATGATCCACGCGAAATCGGCTCGGTGGCCGGACGAATCTTTGCGTGGGGTACGTTTGGCAGTCTCGCCGGAAATTATCTCGCCGGTTTCGTGCTGCTCGCCATCTTCGGCGTCCGCGTGATTACGTCGATGACCGCAGCGGGTCTGGTCGTTCTTGCAGTCGCCACGTTCTTTGGCGGTCGTCGACAAGCGATTGGCGGGAGGCAAGACCAGAAACTTGCTCGTGGAATTGCGAACACACATGAGGATCGATCGACGGCTGATATCGATCGTCAATGGTATCGCAAAGCCTTGTTGATTGTATTCGCGTGCAGCTTTGTGACTGGCGCTGTGGAAGGCGCGGCGTTTCGAATTCTGGCTCCACTGGTTGGCGTTTCGATGTTTCTGTCCGCGGGCGTTGTTGGAGTCATTCTCGCCGGGATGTCGTTCGGCAACGCTTTTGGCGGGCATCTTGCAACACGATTTGGAACGCTTCAGGTTCTGCGGAAGTCACTCATTGCCTGTGCTGTGGCGACTCTGGCTGTAGCTCCTCTCTGGAAGTTTGTGGTCAGCAGCGGCATCTTCAAGCAGATGTCTTTGATTCCGCAGATTCTGGCCTGGTCATTCACACTGTTTCTATTGCCGGCGATCGCGTTCGGCACGATAACGCCGCAGGTGATTCGGCTGTCGGTCCGCAGTGTGAAGAACTCCGGGAAAATCTCGGGCCAACTTTATGCATGGTCGACGGTTGGCTGCATCGTGGGAATTCTGGCCGCAGCCTGGTTCTCCATTGAAACGTTTGGCGCTATTCGAACGAGCATCCTCTGTGGCATGATCCCCGTCGCACTGGCATTGCTGACAGGGTATGGGACGCCCAAAGCAACTGACGACGTTTCTCAAACCTCCGCCGCGAAGTCTGATCAGCGAACGATTCCTGTGGCCCTTCTGGTGGCGGCGGTTGCTCTGCTGCTTGTCTGTAAATCACCCTACGATC
>CAIJTV010000550.1:0-2507 GCA_903823635.1 uncultured Planctomycetaceae bacterium | reverse complement strand
TGCATTGCTAAGCCAGTTGTCAACCAGCCATATTCGGCTAATAGTTGTGTTGGATCCCTTTCCGAATGCCCCCCGGGCGACCTGCGCATTACGGTACTCGCTGAGATAATCTAACCTCAAACCTGACCAGAATCGGTTTACAATTCGTGTCGACCGTGTCGACTATCGCTGCGTGAAAGCATGCGTTCTTGCGAACGCAGCAGCCGACGCTTCTCTGCGCGTCGCCCCTACCTGGACGGATCCTGTTCGGCAGTGGCCATGCCGATCCCCGACGCCCCGCCACCTGTCCCGTTGTAAAAGATTCGAACCTGATCGTCTTCAATCAGCAGATGCGGATACCCGATCATTCCGCTCTCCCAGCCCGAAGCTGCCGGTCTTAGTGAGACATTGTCGACATCCTTGCCGCCATCTTTACTCCCGCGACTCCAATGCAGTCCGTCCTGACTCACGGCCTCTGCCAAACTGTAACTGCCGTTGTCTGTTCCGAGTCCCGTGTAGAGTCCATGATAACCAGTCGCTTTGCGCCAGACATTCAGGCCCACAACAGCAATGTCTTCGCTCGGCACATTGCGGCGACGATCCATCACTATCTTGCGATCCGTCCAACTGATGCCGTCATCCGATTCCGCTGCAGCACAAAGCTTGTGCTCAATGATGTGCCACGTTCCGTTCTTCTCCCAGTCCGGATCCCGCAGTCCAGGCAGCAACGTATAATACATTCGATAGCGAACCCGACCATCAGACTGCGGCAATTCCGTGATGTTCCCCAGCCCAACGAGCGCCCGATTCTCGGGATACTCACGAATCCCGTCTCCTTCAAGCACTGGATCCGCAGAATATTTCGTCCACTGCTTCAGGTCGTCGCTCATGGCCAGACCGATTCCGCGGTAGTTCGAAAAATGCTGCGGCCCCTCCTGATTGCTGCGCCCCGAATAATACAGGTGCCATCGACCTTTAATTCGATGGACTCGAGGATACGTCGCGGATAGCTCGTCAAAGGAACCCTTCATGCCGAGTGGAAAAACGGGGCCATGTCGCTGCCAGTTCGTTGGATCCTCCGGTACTGCGGTGGCCAGGCAAATCCGCTGGATATAGTCATCGCCGATCCCGGCATAAAACATCCACCAGAGGCCACCATGCGAAATGACAAACGGAGCCTGTGAACCGCGCCGATCAAAATCATCCCGCGGTACAAATATCGGATTCCGACCGTCACGCTGCCAGTGGTGCAGAGACACGGAGCTATGCTTCAGAGAATCATCCTTTCCGGAATTCTCGTCGGACAATACTCCAGGAAGCCCACTGCTCAACAGAACGACCGTAATCAAGAGGATTCTTACCCGGACTCTCAGCTTCAATTCGATGTTCCCGTCAGGGAAAATCAAACACCGCAGGGTCATCTTGGTACACATCGGTTACCCTCAAATAAAGAAGCGTTACAAAATCCGGTACTAGGATCCCTGACATTCTTTTCCCTACTACTTTGGTCGTCTGGCGACCTGTGACCCCGGCCGTTAGGTTGGCAGCACTTTGCTGCGCGCCTCCGGCAGAAATGTCGCAACAAACGCAACAAGTGCAAGTGACCACAGTCAACCAACAAACAACGAAAGAATTCTGGCCGAAGGGATTAAGACTGCGAAGAATCGGTCGGCATGCGAGCGGGCGGGAGGAATTGCTACGTTAGTCATGTTGTCGTTCGCGGCAGGGTTCCTGATTCGATAAACTTTCAGGCAGTCGGAAGCGTGTGGCATTTCTGTCTCCGGCTGGCCTTCTTGAGTGGACGAATGATATGGACTCACGAATCTCGACGACCGTTGCTTTTACCGCTGTGATGATGACAGTAGTGTGGTCTTCGCCGTTTACGTTTGCAGATGAATCCGGCGAAGTTTTGTTTGAGAATCAGATTCGCCCCGTGCTTCTGGAGAAATGTTTTAGTTGTCACGGCGGCAATAAAGTTTCGGGCGGGCTGCGAATCGATTCGCGAGAAAGCCTGATGACCGGCGGTGAATCCGGAGTTGTCATTATCCCGGATGATCCGGACAGCAGTCTGTTGATCAAGGCCATCAGTCGACACGAAGATGTGTCTGCGATGCCGCCCGAAAAAAAAGACGCGTTGCGACCCGAACAAATCGCAGCCTTCAAACAATGGATTCGCGAGGGTGCCGAATGGCCAGCCACAACAGAAAAATTCGAAGCGATAAAGCACTGGGCATTTCAGCCGATCCAGGATTTCGCCCCGCCCAAAGTGTCTGACGTTGAATGGTCGAAGAGCAGCATTGACGCGTTCATTCACGCTCGCCAGGAAGCCGCTGGGGTCACAGCCGCGCAGCCTGCAGACAAGAAAACGTTGATTCGCCGAGCGACCTTCGACCTGACCGGTTTACCTCCAACACCGGAAGAAGTTGCGGCCTTTGAACAGGATGATTCTTCTGAAGCTTATGCCAAATTGATCGATCGGCTTTTGGCGTCGCCGCATTATGGTGAACGTTGGGGACGACACTGGCTGG
>CAIJTV010000549.1:0-3091 GCA_903823635.1 uncultured Planctomycetaceae bacterium | reverse complement strand
TCGATGGGTTGAGCCTCCCCCGAAGTGTTGATGGTTAGGCACCAGCTGTGTTTAAGTCCTGGGCTTGTCTTCCGCGCAATCGTTGCGCTCATTCAACACTTCAATGGAATAGCAATGACTTACTCTGCAAATTCGAAATGCCCCCTCGTTGTCCGAGATCTCAAACAATGGATTGAGATTGCCAAAGCCCTGATTAACAAAGGGTTCGGTTCATTCGTGTGGTCCGAAATGACGCTCAATGATTGGTATGCCGTGCTATGCACGCCGCAGACGAGATTCATCAGACAAACGTTCGCTGTCCACGCTGTGCAGGGAATCGCCGCCGTATTTTTCCGGCAGCAACTCGGTAAAGCAGCCGACAATCTTGCGATCTCGCTTTCTTTCATTCCACCAGCGGTATGTGAGGTCGATGATGACGAGGAAGCTCGCGCGTGACATTGCAGCGAGAAAATCGACTTTAGTAGTCGAGTGGTACCATCGCAATGTCTGCGCGTCGATCTGTTTCAGAGGAAACATGCTGTTGTCATCAAAGACACCAGACGTGTTTCCATAAAACGTTGTTCAAAAATCAGAACTAAGCCGTCCTGAGGGACGCAGGGGGCCATCTGGCGAGGCCTCAGAATGTTTGCCGAATTGCTGCAACGGATCGTGCTTGACGGTTCCCATGATTTGTTCGCTGCCAGGATTCAGTCCGGCGGCTGCAGCGGCGCGGAGGAATTAGAACGGATACGCGCTTGAAATATTGCCGTGAAGAGTCTGCTGCATACGTCCTAACTTGTGCGGATCAAGAGTCTTCGGTTCTCCCCAAAAGGGAACCGTTGCGCACCGAGCCTTCATGTGGAATCAAAAGTGTTCCGCCTTATTCTTCAAGTTCGTGTGATCCGGTTTTGTTTTACTACGTTTCGTTGTGGGTTATGAATACAGCAACCAAACAGTCGAGTGAAAGATTATGGGACCAGAATTAGAGCCGTACGATTCAACAGCCGACACTCTTCACCACATTTCCGAAGTCGGAACTGTGATAGACAAATTTCGTGAAATGCTCGCATATCGAGCGTCGGTTCACGATCAGAGCAAACTACGGCCACCAGAGAAAGAAGTCTTCGACAAATTTACGCCAAAGCTTCGCGTCCTGACGTATGGGAGCGCTGAATACAAAGAATCGCTCGAAGGCCTCGGCGTGGCTCTTCGCCATCACTATGCCGTCAACTCCCACCATCCGGAACACTTTGAAGATGGCATTGCCGGCATGAATCTCATCGATCTTGTCGAGATGTTTGCCGACTGGGCAGCGGCTGTGAAGCGGCATACGGACGGCGATCTGCAAAAGTCGATCGAGCACAATCGCAAGCGGTTCGTGATTGACACCCAACTCGTGCGGATCTTCGCGAACACTGTCGAGTTGCTTGAGTAAACGCATCATCTGAAACGTTGTTGGTAAGGTGCGTGGTAATGAAGATTCTTGTCGCTTGTGAATACATCGCAATTGTCGGAAAGAGGCGTGGAGGTCCGACAAGAAAGATTAATCCATAGATCAGTTTTTTGTTTACTGAATCGTTGTGCGTAATGTTTGTGGCAATTAAATCAGGAGTGTGCAATGTCGGCAGTGTCTGAAGCGGATGTAAAGGAAAACGGAGTTGAGGCAACCATCGAGAATGTTGGAGCCGTGATTCACTCAAAGATAACGCTCGCTCCCGGAGCTCTTACACTACTGATCGGTGACAACGGTGTCGGAAAGACAACCGTGCAAAGAGCGATCACTGGTTCCATCGCCCACAGCGGGAAAGGCCTGATGCCTCGTGATGGAGTTGATGCCGGCAATGTTGAGATCGGCTCCGTCAAATGTCGCATCGGGAAACGGTTGTCTTACAAGGGGGATCCCGCAGAGACGTTTGTGCTGATCGAAGGCGGAGAAGATCTGCAGGAGCTGATTGACCCAGGCATCGAACGAGCGTCTTCTGCCGACGAAGCGAGAATCAAAGCGTTGATTCGCATGTCTGGCGCAACGATCCCAACGGAAGCGTTCGTGTCCGTTGTTGGTGACCCCGATTGGAAAACGTTCACGCAGGCAATTGACGTCTCGAAGGACAATCCGGTCGATGTTGTGGCGAAGCTCATCCGCTGGTTACAGTCGAAGGCTCGATCGGCAGAAACGGAAGCTCAGCAGGCTACTGGTGCGATCGCACAGATTGGCGAGATTCCGCCGGAACCAGAACCGATTAACGCGGGCATATTGTCGTCGAGGCATTCGGAGCTGATCGTGTCGATTGCGACCGCAAAGGAACGAATCCGTGCGGCTCGCGAGTCACGTGAATCTCTGGAGAAGCTATCGGAGGTTGCCGGAGATCCTGAGCAGATTCAGAGCCAGGTTGAGTCACTTTCCGTCGCTGTTGACTCGATCAAAGACCAGATTCGCGTCTGCACTGAAACGGCACAATCAAGCATCAAGAGTTTGCGTGCGGAACTGCAGCTTGAGATTGAACGCTTGAATGCCGTTTACGAACAGAAGATCGCTGATGTGAAAGTTAATCTCGCAAACCAACTCGAGGAACTGAATGCGTCGAAAACGAAGAGCGAGACGCTGCTCAGTGAAGCAACGGCGAAGAAGAAGAGTCTGGAGGAATTCCGCGCGACACGTGACCGCCTCATGAAGGAAAGCGACACAACATGGACTGCTGAAGCCGTCGAGGGACTTCAGTCCGAGGCCGATGAGACACAGCGGAAGATTCAGCAGGCGGCCGTCGATAAGACAGCGGCCGCAACTCGAAGGACAAAGATTGACGCCCTGTCGCATCAGCAGCAGAAAAAGGCGGATGCTGAGAAGGCCGCAAAGCGGTATCGCGATGCCTGTGATGCTGCTCCACGAATCCTGGCAGATTCCGTCAAGCACATTCCCGGTTGGTCCATCACGAATCAGTCCGGCGATATGCGGTTGATGTGCGAACACAAACGCGGCGTCATTTGCTTCGATCAGTTGAGCCCCGGTGAAGCGATGAGGCGCGCCATCGACGTTCGTTGCCGAACCTACGATGCGGCGAGCAAGATCCCACTGATTTCGATTCCCGCTGAGCTGCTCGCGTCAATGAGTGCT
>CAIJTV010000548.1:0-5426 GCA_903823635.1 uncultured Planctomycetaceae bacterium | reverse complement strand
GCCACGTTGATTCATCGTCGACAAGAAACTCAAATGTTGCTGACTTCAATCCGTAGTCATCCTTGATCCTGCCCGCAACAGGAATCTTGGCGAATCGAGTGATGGCATTATCGATGCCCGTCATCTGGGCCACAACAACCGGCGGCTTGTCTTCCAGCCCCTGCACTCGGAGTGTCTCCGGGCTGACAGTCATGACATCGTCGACGTCATGCAGGAAGAAACGCAGGTTGGCATTTGACGGAATCTTCAGGACGTCCACTTCTGAAGTCACTGCGGCAGTTGTTGCGTCCGGTTCTACGCCGTTTGAGGCGACGGTCTCTTTCGCCGCTTCAGGCAGTGGTGAGATAATTTCAAATCGAGCAGAAAAGGCCATCCCATCCTGAGTAATCAGTTTTCTTCCGTTGGAGTCTGACGACTGCGAGTCTCTCATGGTCAGTGTTGAACCATCGTGGTCTCCTGAGAGCTCAAACTGATCGGAAACAATTCGCACGCCTCGCAGCGCCTTGCTGGAGGTTGCCGTCAGTTCAAATAATGTTCCGATCGGCAACTGAACTTCACTGCCATTGACGGAAATCGACGTCTCGCGCTGCTGATTCCAGCCGGTGTATTCAGGGTAAACACACTTCAGCACTATCCCATCAATCCCAGGCGGATTTACCACATCCACATGATAGGGCGTTCGGCTGCGATAATCGCCAGCCAGCAGTTCCACAATGATCGGTTCCTGCAGACGCGTCACAACAAAGCGAAACTTTCGGTTCGATGATGATGTCGGAGAAACGTACGTTCGACTTCGTGAACCATCTGCTCTGATAACATCGACTCGAACACGGTCCGGAACGATCCAATCCTGCCCTTCAGTGGGACCACCGTCAGGGACAAACATCTCAAGTTCCAGATCAGCCCCGCGCGGATGACGATACAGAAGTTGATCATCCGCCGGAACAAATTCGACAGCCCTGTCGCCCGGCTGAGCAATCGCGACCATTTTCAGATCTGTGGTTCGTTCATGGTAGGTTTCATCGCAAAGAACAAATGCACTCCACCAGCGAGTCAGCAGTTGCGGCTGAGCGATGGCTGTAACGAGCAAAGACAACAGCAACCCGCCCGCGAAGAGACTCAACCGTTTGACTGATGAAATGTCGAAGATTTCATCAGAGACAACGGTCTCCGCGAGTGCTTCTGCTTCGTGAATCGACCTTTCCAGCATCGGACGTGTCAGCGGCCCCTCAACTGGCAAGCCTTTTGATGTTTCGATCGATGTGATCAGGCGATCCTGGAACTGCGGAAACCTGCGTTCCAGAATCAACGCGATGTCCAGGTCACGAACGCGGCGCAGGAGCGGAAAGCAAACGCGACTCGCCAGAAGCCATAACACGGCGGGCAGCATCACGCCCAACAGGATTGCTCGAAGACCGACAGGAAGCTCGAGATGCTGAAGCAGAAACCAGCCAATGTCCAGAGTGGTGGTCACCCAGAAGACCACGGCCGCAAAACACACCGTGAGCAGGACACCTGTGGCCACGGCATCACGCCGCAATCGAAAACGCACGCGCCGGATCAGTGCTTGAACTTTCGGCGGAATCGAAATTTGAGTGACTGTTTGAGTCGGTGAAGACATGTTGTCCCTGCATCTGTTCCCGACTGGCGTTGTCCCCCCGGACACCGTCAGTCTGACGGGAGTCTATGCTGTCCCGGCAGGCAGAGAAAGAGACGCCTTTCAGATTCCGTATCCCAACGGGGTTCTGCATTTTCTCAGGCCGCTGTTCTATTCAGGAGCAGAACACGGCCGGATTATGCCCTGAATCGTTTTACAAACAACCGCGAGTTCGTCGCAATGACGATTGAATTTCCTCTAGAATTCTTGTGTTGATGCAAATCCACGGATCCAATGGTATGCCAAAGACCGAACAGGAATCGACTGTTCTCCGGAATGCTCATTCCGACCGTGTGTCCAATCCATGTTAGTCCCGAGAGCGAACGATGAATTCCAAATCCATAGCTGCCCTGCTTGTCGCCATTTCCTGTCTCGTGTCAGAGACTACGGTCGCACGTGATTGGACCGACGCAACTGGCAAACACAAGTTCTCAGGAGACCTGATTGCCGCCAGCCCTGAAACGATCCTGCTGCGAGGAAAACGCAAGACACTTGAGGCGTATGTCGTTTCTGAACTCAGCGAAGCCGATCAGGCGTTCGTAAAGGAGTATTTGGAGTCAAAAACGGATGATGTCGCTCCGGAAAAAATGCAGACCTGGACTGGTCGAGAAGGAGTCAGTCTTCGCGGTCGAGTGATCGGTTACGGAACACGAACACTTGAGATCACGACTCAGTCTGGAGCAATCCAGGTCAACAAGACACCATTGAGCAGAATGGACGAGATCTACAAAAAAATGATGCCAAAGATTGTGGCAGAGTTCGACGACAATTCGGTGAATACGGAAGCTGATCTTGCGCTCTGGGGACGCAAGCTGAGAGGAAAAGAGAAATCCTTCACTGTTGACGGCGTCCTGATGGAACTTGAAAACGGTGAGAAGATTGCAGTTCCTTTGTTCCTGTTTTCAGAAAAGGAACGCGAAGTTCTCGAAGCCGGCTGGGACACATGGAAAGCAGAAGCCACCGAAGAGGACGAGCGAAACCGTGAAAGCTTTCTAGCCGAGGCCTCTGCGGCCGAGTACCACCGTAATCAGGAAGCTGCCGCTCAGGCCAATCAACAGATTCAGTTGATGCAGTTGAGCATGATGGCTGTAAATGCCGGGTTCGCACACATCTGGCAAGTCCAGATGACGCCTCGACCGGGCGTTCGTGCTCGACCGATGGTTGTTATGGTCCCTGCACAAAACAGTGCACAAGCTCAGACCCTCGCGGCAGAAAAGTATCCCGCTTTCGTACCCGGCGCAACGGCTCAGGTGAGTTATTAGGTTTCGAACACGAATCGCCTGCAAACGGTAGATCCCATACCCTTCCGCGTGCCGTAAGCTGATGTCCGCCAATGTGACCCCTTCCTGCCTGGAAAATAGGTCGTTCGACGCGTCGGTCGGTCTCACCGGAGGGAGTTGCGTTGTCAAACCATGAAACGTAGGTTGGACATTCTTGTCCGACCGCGGCTCGACGTACACGAATCCCCGCTGGGTGGCATTTCCACGCAGAGGGAGTGCGCGAAGGCGCGAGAAGCTTCTCCGACGGCTCTCATCCGAGAGCGTGCATGCCATAAAACTCAACTTGTAGATCTCTGCTTCTCGTTGCTGCGCAACACAGCCTATCCAAGCTGAGCCACCCAGCAAATGCAGTAAACCCACGGTAGCCTGTTTTGGGAGAGGAATAGGGATTCATTCAGGTTGCTAGCCAGCGATTTACAGAACTTGATCATCAACGCGAACAAATGAATCAGGATGTTCTTTCTTGAAGGCTTTGGCCTTTGACAAAGTGATCCCGGAACACTGTTCGAAAATCAGTTGCGCATCGCTGCGACCCGACATCCAGCTGAAAACACTATCATTTGCAGTACATCGATCAGCCCAAATCGATCTCATTCGAGGCATCTCACAGATTGTTTGCCAGCAATCCAAGGAAATCTGCATCTGCCGCGGTCTAAAGTTTTTAAGGTTTGGGAGAGTTGCGAACCAATCTCGATTGGCATGACACAGAACGTTCGAAGGGAGTATTCCGAGAGTCAACACGCCAATGTCCAACATAGTAACCATTTCCGACCAGTTTCGCAGCAATAGCCCGGTTGACGCCATGGTGTCCGCTGCGTGCTGCAATGCTGCGGTATTCGTTAAATCACCAAAGCCATCCGCGAAATCAATCGTCAAAGCATTGACGACAGGAATTCCACTCAACTGAGTAGCAACCTGCGGCGTCAATCGATGAACAGCCAGTTCAAGATCCGTTTTTGTGGGAATCAAAAAGCCAAACTCAGTCTCATCATATGAGTCTCCTCGTCCTTTCAGAATCTCCCTAGCGGCCTTTGACGAGAGCTTTATCGGCTTCTGTCGCCTGGGTTTAGAATTCTCCAAAAGCTCGCTCAGAATTCGTATCGTGCAATTGCGAGACACGTCAATGTCTTTACGCGATCCCTTTGTACGGTCACGGACTTTACTAACCGCTGCCAATGCATCTGGAATTCGTTTTTTGACTCTCGACAATTCGACGCATCGTGATCGTGTGACATATGCGGCATTCTGCAGAATCGACGAGTCTAAGGTTAGACCTGCAACAATGGCTGCAAACGCGATCACTTCATCAGGGCACGAATTCGCTGAGTATTTCCATGACAACAGGTCTGTTTCCCCGGACGCAACGTTAAAACAAAGGCTCTGCGCCTTAATATTATCGAATGGCCCCGAACCCCAAGTGAGAACGGGGGATTCTTCAATACATTTCCAAGCGTCTACGCTCATCAAATCCCCAATGCAATCTGGAACAACTCTTCGTCGTCGTACCATCTGTTAAATTTGTCACGTCTATCTGTGCCGGTCAATCGGTTGCGATCGTAGCCGTTTTGCTTATTCCAAAGCCCATCATGATCCTGTGACCATTCCTTGCCACGCTCCAGAAATCTTCGCCCTGTTGCACGGTAATGATCGAGCAGTCGCTGTTCCATCGCTCTGGCTTGAAACTCATTCTTGAAATTCTTCGATGTCACTCTGAACAAGTTCTTCGCCTTCTCTGTGTTGCCTCCGAACAAAGCGTTTGCAATTCGAGCCGTTGCCGTTCTGACGCGTCCAGCCGTGCCTGTTCCAACATAAACTACTTCATTCGCCGCATTCCGAATAACGTACACACGCGAACCGCAACTGTTATGCACCAGCACGCCATCTTCACCGACGTAGAAGACATGTTCTCCGTCGACTTCGATGTTGTATACGGTTTCGCGATTCGGGCGAAGAGCGATTGATTCGACGTGGCGAGTTGTGTCGTCAGCGAGGAGCAGATTTTCGCCTACTCGCAATTCCCCAGCGGCCACGAACTGTTGCCGATCTTCGCTCCAGAATGGATGGCTGGCAGTTGTGCCGATGGGCTCATCGGAGCCTTCAATCCGCAGGTTCAGAATCTCGGCGTTCTCGTGGATAAACTTGGTGGTAACGAGGTAGCCGTCGCCAGCCATCGGTGTCGGGCAGGGGCGAATTTCGCGAACCGTGAAGTCGGCGGAGATGCCGTGTTCCGGGAGATCGACGAAGATCGTGCTGCCGATGGTGAGTGGTTCGGTCTGGAGACCGGATGCAGCAACAGCGTGGGGTGGCTCGGTCAGGAGACCGGCCACAACATCGGGACCGGCCACAACAACGTGCTCGTTCAGGAGACCGGCACTAACCGCTCCGGTGAGATCGACGAATGGCACTTAGTTAACGTGCAAGTTGTTGAATCACAACAACATACGTCGACGCCGCTTTCTTGCGTATGATGCTGTCTGCGACAGCACCAT
>CAIJTV010000547.1:0-3837 GCA_903823635.1 uncultured Planctomycetaceae bacterium | reverse complement strand
TTTTCTCGGCGAGCGATCGAGACAGTAACTTCAGGAAGATACAGTCGCGTTTCATCGTGCCGCGAGGGAGCTCGACGATGCAGCCCACGTCGGCGTCCGTCGTGCATCGGTGATAGCCGAACTTTGGGCACAAAGAACTTGGCCGCTCGACTTGGATAAGCCTCCTGTTCGAGCATTCGAGGAACTTGATGAAACCATTCGGGATCGCCCGTCTGATAGATCACAGTTGATGGTGGTGCCTGATTCCCCCCGGCCAAAGCCGCCATCAGCAGTCCGGCATAAGTCTTCGGAGGTTTATCACCCATGACCGGCGGCGCAAGCAGATGCATCGCATGTTTCGCACGAGTCAACGCGACGTAGAACAGACAGAGACTCTCGGAGACTTGTCTGGCGACGGTATCGTCAAACGCCTGCTGCAATGAAACCGGCAACAGAGGACGAAGCGTTTTTCGACTCCAAACGCAAACTCGATCGGGAGCTTCACCGGCATCAGGTCCCGTGAAAGCCGCCTGAGGACTCTGAAACAGAGCTCCATCAATCTCAGGTAAAACGACGATATCAAACTCCAGACCTTTGCTCTGATGAATCGTCATGACTCGCACCGGAGCCGGCTCAGACTTCTGAAACTTACTGTTTTCCAACAACCGCACGAAATCGCAGGGATTCAAAGACCCACTGTTGTCGAACAACCATCCCTGGGCCACAACCTGCTGCAGTCGCAGCACGTCGCGAGCACTGCAATACGACTGAACAGATTCAGAAAGCCACTGCAAAGTACGGCCGTAGCCGTCGTCCATCAAACGAGCTCGCAACATCGCAGCCACTCGAGTTCCCTGCTGAAGATCTCGCCAGCGAGTCAACCCAATCACGTCCGCAAACGGAGTCTGCGCGACATGATAACGAGAAACCTGACACGACGGATGCGACGTCATATGCAACAGCGACAACAGCGCGAGCACGGCTGGGCTGTCAGTCGGCGGAGTTCCGCCTTCTTCACTGGCCGGAACATTAAGAAGTGACAGCTCATGTACCAGTCGTGCTACCGTGCTGTTCTTTCGAGTCAGCACGCCAATCTCAGCTCCGGGCGTCTCCAGATGCATGTTGCGAATTTGTTCTGCGACCCAGCGAAACCAGGGAACTCTGCGTTCATCCGCCGAGTCACCTTCCATCGTGGGCGAGGTACGAAAACAAACGTAGCCCGGCATGTCTTTGAGAGCTGTCGAATGGTCCGGAAACTCATCCGACCACTTCACACTGGCCGCAGTGTAATCATCCAGATTATTGTGATTCGTGATGTGCCGGAAGATTTGGTTCACAGCTTCCATGACCGGCGGAGATGACCGACGACTTGTGTCCAATTCCGTCGAGGTGATCCCTTCAACCGACTTTTCCACGGCATCAAAGATCCCGGCAACGCCACCTCGCCAACCGTAGATCGCCTGCTTCTTGTCACCCACGCAGAAAAAGCTGGACTTTTCACCGTGGTGTTTGAGCGACAGCGTTAACCGCTTCAGAATCTGCCATTGATCGGACGACGTATCCTGAAACTCATCGAGCAGCAGATTGCGAATTGAACTGTCCAGCCGAAAACTCATCCTCTGTCCGCTGGCTGCGCCACCTTGCCGAGCCAGAATGCGCGTCACATCGTTAAATCGCAACCAGCCATGCTCGGCACGCAGTCGAGTATACTCGCGATCAAAACGCGTCATCAGATTGCGAATGGCCTTCATCTGTAATGAAAGTCGCTCAAGCAATTCGGCCTTGGCGTGGCTCAACAGACGTTCATAAACCTCTACGATTTCGTCGTTCAGAGTTTTCCCATAGTACTTGAGATCCCCGGCCAACACTTTTGCGGCCAGCCCCTTGTCGACGAACTCATCCCACTGTTCGGCCTGAAATCGTTCGAGATCTTCGGAGCGAGCCTTGATGAATCGTTTATCCGTCGGCAGCGGAGCCGCATAGAGATCTCGCAGAGCCTGATCACGCTGTTCGTTGGTCAGACGATTGAGCTTTGGCAACTTGTTCCAGGCTTCGTCATCCGTCAGCAGAAAAAGTTCGTGATAGTTGCTGACGGTATCGTCAATCAGATCTCGCACACTTCGTTTCGACCGCCCTTTGGCCAGCATCTGCATCAGGTTCTGCGCGTCCTGGGGAACATGCTGCGACAGGACCGCATCAATGGACTGCTCACGCAGTTCACGGTCCGTGTGTTCATCAACGATGCTCCAGCCCGGAGGCAGGCCAAGTTCCAGAGTCAGACTACGAGCGACCTGCTGAAAGAAACTATCGAGAGTACAGACACGCAGCCGATGGAGCTGACGAGTCACCTCAGACAACAATTGGCTGGACGTTTCCGTCGTGACAACAGCCGGTGCGAGAAACTCCCCCAGCTTCTTCGCTTCTTTGGCATCTTCAGCCGCACCGGCCAGCCGCAGGAGAACTCGGCCAAGAATTTCGCCGGCGGCTTTACGAGTAAACGTCGTCGCAAGAATTGTTTCCGGCCGATGCCCCAGAAACAGCTGTCGCAAAAAATGTCCGGAGAGCTGAAAAGTCTTCCCGCTCCCCGCAGATGCTCGAATAAGTTGTTTCATGAGGGGAGTGTAAAGAAAGAACTCTCATAGCTGAAGCCGGGGGCATGACTGCAGGCATACCTACAGAATCAGACACGTAGCTTGGACATTCTTGTCCGAGATCTTCTCTCTGTGAAGACAGACGGGCAGGAATGCCCATCCTACAAAGTCACCTGACCATGGGTCGCACGCCGGTGAAGAAGCCAATCATCATCTCATCGAAACTCTGTTGGCCCCAGGTGACTTTGCGACTCGGGTCCGGGTTGTTCGGATTGTCGGCGGAGTTATCAAATGTCGCTGTGCATTTGACGACCGTGCCTTTGGGCATCAGCTTGGGTTCAGAAAACTCATAGCGAAGTTGCCAGTTGAAGTCATACTTTGGAACATCGAGCAGCGTTTCGGTAGTTCCATCAGGATAGGTCGCATCGTAACGAAACGCTTTGCCCCGCAGATGCATGTGCGGAGTCAGACTCAGCAGAGTTGTATCTTCGCGAAATCGCTCCTCGGCTGTTACGACATGACTATTGGCACCGGGTGGAATCTGCAGACGCTCGTTCAACGCCTCAAGCCCCACGACCTCGCGAGTCACCTTATCGGCACTGGTAAACTTCAACCCAATGTAGCTTCGATCAGTTTGCTCGGTGCCGTTGGGGGTGTAGTGCAGCTCAAATAGAATCTGAGATCCTGCGGGGACTCGCATGGCTGCGCCGTCCGGGAAAATCAGCGGCGAAGTACCCGGGGCATATCCAATCAGCATTTTGCCGAGGCTGATATTCTCCTGCCCCGGAACCAGCAAAAACGCAATGATGTGATGCACAACCTCAGGATTCTCCGGTCGAGCTTCCGCAGCCGTCACATAAACATCTTCCGTAAAGCCGGGATCAACTTTGAAGTACTGATACTCCACAACACCCGTCGCAGAGACGGTGAAGGGTTCATCACGAATCGCGATAACTTTGTCCGGCTCAGGCATTCGCCAGCCTTTGACGAACGAGGGAGTTGGGGGCAAATCTGCCTGATTACCTTCCGGACACCCGTTCTCAATCCAGGTCAGGATTGTTGTCTTCTCTTCCGCAGTCAGCCGCGAATCATTGCGGAAATGACCGTACTCCGGATTTGCATTCCATGGCGGCATGCGATCTTCACGAATCACCTCGGCAATTGTCGCTTCCCAGCCGATCGAGTCCTGATAACTTGTCAGCGGAAACGGAGCTATCTCGCCCGCGCGATGACACTCGACACATCGCTGATTGAAGATTGGTGCAAT